>DQLG01000869.1 GCA_015660315.1 Candidatus Latescibacterota bacterium | reverse complement strand
TGTTGGCCACCCGCCCTGTACACTTGTGCAAATCGAGCCGATCAGGCTGCTTCTTTTTCTTTATTCTTTTGCGCTGTCTCGACGATTTTGGCCATAACATCGCCCGGCACGTCTTCATAGCGATCAAATCTCTGTGCGTGAAACCCCTTACCCTGCGTCATTGAGCGCAATATAGTCGCATATCGGTCAATTTCGGCTAAAGGCGCCTCGGCATGAATGACCTGAAAATGGCTATCCGCATCCATTCCGCTGATTCGACCACGCCGTGATGAGAGATCACCCATCACATCGCCCATAAATTCTTCGGGCACGGTAATCTCCAAATGATAAATCGGCTCCAGTAAAATCGGTTTGGCCTTGAGAAACGCATCTCTAAAAGCGTGCGAGCCAGCGATCTTGAAAGACACCTCATCCGAATCCACAGGGTGGTATTTTCCATCGTAAACCGTTGCCGCCACATCAATGACCTGATACCCCGCCACCGGCCCCTGGTCTAGCATTTCGCTAACCCCTTTTTCTATTGCAGGGATAAAGTTGCTAGGAATATTACCGCCGACCACTTCGTTGAGAAACTCAAAACCATCGCCACGTCCCTTGGGGCCGATACGCAAAGAGACCTCGCCAAACTGACCGCGCCCACCCGACTGCTTTTTGTGCCGATATTGCGCATCTGCCGTGCCGCGTATCGTCTCGCGATACGGTATGCGCGGCGCTTCCATGTCAATCTCAACACCAAAGCGCTCTCTTAAGCGATTTACTACGGTCTCCAAGTGCAACTCACCCTGAGCATGAAGCACCGATTGACGAATCTCACCATCGTATCTCAATAGAAAGCTCGGGTCTTCCTCGTGTAATTGCGAAAGTCCCGTGGCAATGCGATCCTCACCGCCCTGGTCTTTAGCATGAATGGCAACCCGGATTAATGGCTCGGGGAATTCAATACCCGGCAATTGAAACGACTCGCCCTTACGGCAAAGGGTATCGGTTGTATGCGTATTCTTAAGTTTAACTAGAGCAACGATATCCCCAGCTCCAGCGCTTTCGACCTCAGTGCGCTTGTTGCCGTTAAGGTGGTAAATCTGACCGATGCGTTCAGTCCCGCGTTTATTCGGGTTCGCCACCTCGTCACCAGGTTTGATCGTACCGGAAAAAAGGCGCAATAAACAAAGTTCACCCACATGTTGCTCCGCTAGCGTCTTGAAAACCAAAGCAGCCAACGGTGCCGTATCAATTC
Source organism: Candidatus Latescibacterota bacterium (assembly GCA_015660315.1). GTDB lineage: Bacteria > Latescibacterota > UBA2968 > UBA8231 > UBA8231. The sequence continues at coordinate 2,254 of DQLG01000869.1, read as the reverse complement.
CTTCTATCGAAACTTCTTGCTCCTCGGCCTCAAATTTCAATCCCGCCGCCTCTGTCGGTGACGGCCCGTACTGCACCAAAGCATCCTGCAATCTATCGACCCCGACATTATTATATGCATCTCCAAAAAAGGCCGGAAACAAATTGAGATTCAGAATAGCCTCGCGCAACCCGCCCACAAGCTCGTCCATTGCGAGTTCGCCGTCGCTGAAATACTTCTCCATCAGCGCCTCGTCCGTCTCGGCAACCGACTCGACCAATTGCTCGTGTAACTCCTGGACACTGTCCTCTATATCCGCGGGAATATCGCCTTCACTGGCTTTCCCGTCCTGGTAGGTATAGAGCTTCATCGTAACCAAATCAATAATCTGGTTGAAACCCTCACCGGGATTCACAGCCATTTGCAGCGGTACTACTTGACGCCCGAAACGCTCCCTTGCTACTTCCAAGACCATATCGGCATCTGCTTCGGGACGATCCATCTTGTTGATAAAGACCGCACGAGGCAAATTGTAGCCGGCAGCGAAATTCCAGATCCGTTCCGTGCCAATCTCGATTCCAGTTACAGCATCAACGACAGCCACCGCCGCATCAGAAATGCGCAACGCCGCTTTTGCTTCGGAGATAAAATCCGCGTAACCTGGTGTGTCAATTACATTTAGATGACACCCTTGCCAGGCCCCGTTAAGGAGAGAAACCTTGAGTGATATCTGGCGTTCAATCTCACCAGAATCATAATCGGATATAGTTGTTCCGTCATTTATGCGACCTAGACGATTTACAACACCCATATTGAAGAGCATCGCTTCGGATAACGCGGTTTTACCCGCGCCACTATGGCCGCATAAGGAGAAATTCCTAGTCTGTTCGCTCAATTTAAATCCCTCCTGAATAGAGATTCTATCGCTGTAAGATCTCCCCTGATCCCGCCTTGCGATTAGGCGTTAAGTTAATTTGGCGACCTAGGCTCTGTCAACCTATGGTGTGTATCGCAGAGAACAAAAAGAAGCCCATCCCCGAAGGGATGGGCTTCTATAAAAAATCCGGCAACGTCCTACTCTCCCACTGGGCGACCCCAGCAGTACCATCGGCGCAGGAGGGCTTAACTACTCTGTTCGGAAAGGGAAGAGGTGTTTCCCCTCCGCTATGGCCACCGGAAAAACTTAATTATCCTTCAACAACCGAATACAGACCCACACCAAATGCGATACAATGCCTCAAATATTGCGAGGTAATAAAATGGTCAAGCCTCACGGCCAATTAGTATTGCTCGGCTTCACACATTGCTGCGCTTCCACCTGCAACCTATCAACCTCGTAGTCTACGAGGGGCCTTTAGGTAGGTTAACCCTACGGGATATCTAGTTTTGAAGTGGGCTTGACGCTTAGATGCCTTCAGCGTTTATCCCTTCCGAACGTAGCTACCCAGCGATGCTCCTGGCGGAACAACTGGTTGACCAGAGGTTCGTCCAACCCGGTCCTCTCGTACTAGGGTCAGATCTTCTCAAATATCCTACACCCACGGCGGATAGGGACCGAACTGTCTCACGACGTTCTGAACCCAGCTCGCGTAGCGTTTTAATTGGCGAACAGCCAAACCCTTGGGACCTTCTCCAGCCCCAGGATACGCTGAGCCGACATCGAGGTGCCAAACTGCCCCGTCGCTATGAGCGCTTGGGGGCAATAAGCCTGTTATCCCCGGAGTACCTTTTATCCGTTGAGCTTCGGCGCTTCCACGCGCAACCGTCGGATCACTAAGCCCTGCTTTCGCACCTGCTCGACTTGTAGGTCTCGCAGTCAAGCTCCCTGTATGCCTTTACACTCTACGCGCGATTACCGACCGCGCTGAGGGAACCATTGGGCGCCTCCGTTACTCTTTAGGAGGCAACCGCCCCAGTTAAACTACCCACCTGGCACTGTCTCCGATCCTGATCAAAGGACCAAGGTTAGAATTTTAACAAGGCAAGGGTGGTATTTCAAGGTCGGCTCCACGAAAACTAGCGCTCCCGCTTCATAGCCTCCCACCTATCCTACACATACAGTGTCAAAATCCAATACCAAGCTATAGTAAAGGTTCACGGGGTCTTTCTGTCCTGCCGCGGGTATCCGGCATCTTCACCGGAACTACAATTTCACCGAGTCCCTCGTTGAGACAGCGGCCAAGTCGTTACACGATTCGTGCAGGTCGGTTTTTAGCCGACGAGGAATTTCGCTACCTTAGGACCGTTATAGTTACGGCCGCCGTTTACTGGGGCT
>DQLG01000420.1 GCA_015660315.1 Candidatus Latescibacterota bacterium | reverse complement strand
CTGGCGGACTAATTGCACACCACGCGCTCTCGCGAAGCCCGGAAGAGGGTTTTATCTATATCCCGACCCCGACGGGTAGACACCTCATCGCTGAGGCGATCTACCGATTTCTATCGCAACATTTTCGAAACCAGGAGTTGTAAAGACGCCAAATTATTCCTTCTTGTCGGCATTGTAGTACAAAGGTCAACTTGACAAGCTACATTCCCATTCATAAAATACGCGCAACTATTCTAATTTTTAATGTGATCGACCAGGATCGACATTCCTTGAGCCCACTGTCCACTGGAGAAAACAATGATCAAAAACCCGCCGTTATTAACCGTCCGCCGCAATTTTCCCCGGCCACCGGAAGCCCTATTGCGCGAACTGCGCAGCACCCCAACCGGTTTTATCGTCGACTGCATGAACGGCCGCGGCGCGCTCGACTACCGCATCAAACCGCTCGACGACACCAACTGCCGCATCGTCGCGCCCATCGTCACCAGCCACCCCGGCCCCGGTGACAACCTCGCCGTTTTCGCCGCGCTCGAAATCGCGCAGCCCGGCGACGCGATCTTTATCGCCACCGACACCTTCACCAAAACCGCGGTCGCCGGCGATATCATGATCGCCATGGGCCGCAACAGAGGCCTCACCGGCTTTGTCACCGACGGCCTGATGCGCGACATCGACGGCATCCTGCCCGTTGGCCTACCTGCCTTCTGCATGGGTATCACCCCCAACTCGGTCACCTGCAACGGCCCCGGCACCGCCGGGATGCCGGTGGTTATGGGCGGGATCTGTGTCGATGCTGGCGAGATCGTCGTCGCCGATCGCGACGGTGTGGTCGTTATCCCGCACGACCAGTTCGACCATATCATGGAGACCTTGCCGCAGGTCCGCCAGGCCGAAGAGGAACTCACCCGCAAGGTCCGGCTGGGGCTCGACAATAGCCCGGCGGTGCAGGACATGCTCAACTCCGACCGCACCGAGTTCGTCGATTAATACGCTGATCATCGCCTGGGGTTAATTCGCCCAATTACAAAGGCCGTTGCGCCAAACAATTACGCGCGACGGCCTTTTTTTAAACTACTGCGCTACCACCGGTGTCCCAAGTCATACACGTAAGAAGACGAGGAAAAGCAATGATACCGATACGCAGCCATGGGCGTTTATTGCGGGCAGATTCGGACGATTTGCTAGTTCGCGATGCCGACCTAAGCAAAATCAGCCAGCCTTGCCACGGAAGCCGTCGAATTCGTCAAACAAGCCGCCTATTAACTATCTCGCCGATGCGCTGCACAGCGTCTATACCCGCGACCTGTGCCCCACCCTACAAATGTTTCGTGCAGTATTATCCGACAAAAGAAAAACCGATGCGCCAAGCATTGGAATACGCCGTGAATCCGATTGCCGATCTGCAAGAGCTATAACTCTTCTTAGAGACCTTCGGCACCTGGCTTTGCGAAACGTTCGAACCCCATATAGAAAAATGAAGGGGTGCGCGCTTTCTACACCCCCCATCACAAATATTGCGCAACCGGCAAAACAGGGTCAGAATTTCGCCCCCCTGATCCGGCCGACCACCGGCGCAAAGCGCTGGCAGCAGTTCGGGCCTTGAGGGCCAGATCTTCTACTTCTTCCATAATCATTTTGGTGTTTCGCGGGCTGAAAACCCGCGCCGGCTTCGGGTCGTCTGCTAGAAGGAGCCTTATCACGAAGGAATCCTAGGAGATCGAAAAAATAAGCCGAGCTCGTAAAAATCTCTCGAAAAAATGACGCCCGCTATATCCCAGCCAATCCATATTGGCCAAGAGCGCCTAAAAACACTGGCGCAGGGATTTATCGAAAGAATATCATTCGGCGTTCTCTCAACGAATCTTCTCGGTTATAAGAGCATCCCCTCCAACAACCCTACGCACTTAACTAACAGCCCATCATCCAACTGGCTGAAAATTCAACAACACCAGCAACCAAGACCGTGCCCAATACGAAGAATTGATATACGGATCCTCCGCCGAAGGCCACCCCGTCCAATAGGTCTCGTTGACGGGAATCCGGTGCGGCCACTGCACGATCGGGATCGCCGGCAATTCCTCGAGCCAAATCGCCATCGCCTCGCGGTAAATCCGCATCATCTCGGGTGCGTCGTTAGGCGTGCGGGCCATTTGGTCGATCAACGCGTCGAATTCCGGGTTGGCCCAGCGCCAAGCGTATTCGGCCATCTCGCCCGTCGGCCGCATATAACGGCTGTGAAAATGGCTCAAACCCTGGTAGGGATCACTCATTGAGTTCAGATTGCCCATCAGGAATGAGTGCGCCGTACCCTGGTTCATACGCGAGATAAAGTCGGAGGTTCTGCGAAAAGAGGCGTCGAAACCCGCCTCCTTGAGTTGGGCCACCAGAATCGGCGTCAGATCCTGGAAATGCGCGAGAATATCGATGGTAATAGAAAAGGCCTCGCCCTCCTTTTGCCAATAACCATCGCCCGCCCCTCTCGCCCAGCCCTTGCCGCGCATAATCGCCGCGGTGCGCGCGGTGTCGTGCAAGCCAATTTCGTATTTCGCGATCAAATCCTCTGCCGCCGCGAAATAGGGTTGCATCTGCGGCACTTCCGGCAGTGGTAGTAGCGCATAATTACCAGAGCCCTGCCAGCCGATTTCCACCAACTCCTCGCGATCGATAGCAAAATTGATCGCCCACCGTATATCCCGGTCGGCGAAGGGGTCTTCCGTATTGTTAAAACCCAACGCGATCGGCCACGGCGTCATATAACTATAGGGCGGCTCGCGCCCCGTCCAGGTACTCATCTTGTCGTGCTGTTCCAGCAAGGTGATGATATTCGACGGCCTAAGCTCCAAACAGGTATCGAGATTGTTGGCGAGCAAATTCTGCACACGCTGATGCTCCTCCATATAGGGCAGAAAAATTAACCGCTCGACTTGGGGCAATGCGTGAAAACCGCTCTCAGCCGCCCACCAATCCGTCCGCAGATCCCAAACCCGCTGGCCCGGCTCGGACAAGGCGATCGCATAGGGGCCCGTAACCACCGGCCATCCCTTAGCCAAGTCGTAATTAGCAAAAGTCGTCGGGTCCTCTCCCTGCCAAATATGCTCGGGCACGATCGGCACGCCATTGCCGTGCACGTGGGCGAAATAGCTGGAGATAAAACGCGGATTGGGCGATTTAAGCACGATCTTCGCCGTCAAGCTATCGAGTGCGACCGCTGTCTCGATCCAAGTCTCCATATCTGTTGAGAACACGAGATCGGGTGCATGCTCCTTGAGCATATTGACCGTAAACACCAAATCGTGCGCCGTCCACGGCATACCGTCGCTCCACTTGACACCGGGGCGAATATCGATCGTGACCTCGCTGTAGTCTTCGTTAAAACGGTGTCCTACCGCGATCCAAGGCATCAGCCCGGCGTCAGCGCGATAGCCGTTGAAAAAGTAGAGCGGCTCGTAGAGGAACTGATAACCAATACGCGAAATACCGCCCGGCACGAAGGGATTGAAAGTATTGTAATCTTGGAT
>DQLG01000685.1 GCA_015660315.1 Candidatus Latescibacterota bacterium | reverse complement strand
GAAGCCGATTTCACAAAAGCTTACGAAAATAAATTCCCGCCCGCCTCACCTCTAGTGCACTTGCACTTTGCCGATGATGCCGTAAAATCAGCGGTCGACACCCTCGCGGAATTGGAGGCAGGTGAACCCTCGATACTCGCCGCAGGCGGAGGGTCTTCGCTCACCGTCGGCCCGCAGACCCTGCAAGAAGGCGAGGCCGAAATTATCGCCGAACGCCTGCGGCAGATACTCGCCGGCTAAAGCCGGAACATAGAATCTTTTGACATAATTGCCGTCAACAGCCAAGATTCCCCGCCGCCGGTTTTATTACAGCGGCTTATGCGTATTAAAAAGAGGAGCAATAAAACATGACCGAAGACAAGAACACCCTCAACTCCGAAGAAGTCGACGCCGAATTGCAGACTTTAGAAGGCTGGAGCCGGGATGGTATCGTGATATCGCGCGATTTCATATTCGGCAACTTCAACGCTATCACCTCATTCCTCAACCATCTGACGGCCACCATCACCGAGCAGAACCACCATCCGGATTTCTCACTGGACACCGGAAAACGCACCATTGCCGTCGCGGTGACGACCCACAGCGAGGGCGCTGTCACCCAATCGGATATACGCTTCGCCCGCACACTCAACCAATGGCAACCGGCCAGTTAATCGAGTCGGGCGATGTTGAGGCAGATGCAGGCGCTGTCGATAGTCTACCCCTCGGTCCGCAATATCATCGCCGGTAACAAGCGCTGCGAGATCCGCTCCTAGCCTCCTCCCTAACTCCCGCTTAAGAACTTGGTCCTAGTGGAAAATGAGATCTATCTGCGCAAAGAAGGCCAGGAGGATCCCAATGATTTCATCCGCGCTTTCGTCGATATCGGCGGCTACACGAGTGGATCGAGGCGGAAGCCACGAGCCAGGGCAAACATTGGCAACCTAGTTATTTCTGTTGGCCGTTGGAAAATATCCGCGCCGTCAAACCTGGCACAAAGGCGGTCGCAAAACGCAGAATCCATACGATCGATGTCGCAGACGAACTGCCATTTTAATGATGCCAACTAGGACACACCATCATCAGCACCATAAAAAGTGCCCGTTAGCCTTTACCAGCTAACGAGCACAATCATTCCGGGTATTTGTTTTAAAAGCAGCCGAACAAACCTAGAAGATCAGACGGCGATCCTCTTACCTTTCTTCACCGATTCGATTTCCTTCAGACATAGCAACAGAGAATTGCGCGCGCTCTCGCCGCCCAAAGCGGTTGATTTTTTTCCGCTCTTTATCGCATCGACCGCATCTTGCAATTCACCTACAAAACCGTCCTTGCCTGGCAGCTTCGGTTTGCGGACCTTGCCCTCAGCGGTCAACAACTGCGGCACTTCGCCCCACGACGAGTTGAACTTGAGCGTCGCATTTTCAAAATAGATATCGTAGCCGTGTTCAAAAGGGCACCCCTGTTGTGCCAACCAGCCACCCTCGGCACTGATCGCCATCTTACCAGGGTACTGATAATGAGTATTGATATATTCCACCGTGCCACCGCGACCGATATAACCCTGCGAGCTGACCGCCTTTGGCATCCCGAAGAGGAACTGTATAAAATCGGCGTCGTGAATATGCAAATCGATCGCAGGGCCACCGGTCCGCTTTAGATCCTGCGGGTCCCACCAGGACGGGCGCGAAATAATCCGTTTGAAGTGCGCCGCAAGAACTTTGCCGTGCTCCTTGCCAGCAACTAATTCTTTTATCAACCGGAACTCCGGGAAATAGCGCAGCACGTGGGCGACCATAAACTGCCGGCGGTATTTCTTCGCTGCAGCCATAATCTTATCGGCGTCGCGCAAACTGACGGCAATGGGTTTTTCAAGAAAAACGTGTTTACCCGCCGCCAACGCGCGAATGCTGACCTCCACGTGCATCGACGTCGGCAGGCAGATATCCACAAGCTCGACAGCCGGGTCCGCGAGCAGTTCGTCCAGAGTTTTATAACAGCTGACCTTGGACAAATCCTGCACCCCGCCGCCGCCGCCGAAATTGCCTTGGATCGACCGCCAATCCCCAGCCCTCTTTTTGTCGTCACGCGAAACCAAGGCCGCCACTTTGCCGCCCTTGACTTTGTCGATGGCTTTATAGTGGGTGACGCCCATAAAACCGACGCCGACGATGCCTATATTAACCATAATTCACTCCCTTGATGGATTCAATTGCACGCCGGGTATGATAGAGCAAGCCCCCGACAACTGTCAAGCTAATCGCGCAGCACCGCCAACTTGCCAAGCCGGACTTCCTCGCCGTCGGTAATCCGATACAGGTAGATGCCAGATCCAACCAACTGACCGGCCTGATTCCGCCCATCCCACAACACGCCCCCGTCCCCGTCCCTTTCGACGAGCGAGCGAACGAGTTGACCACTGGCATCGAAGACTGCGACCGCTGCACCAGGGGTCAGAAAAGCGAATGTCAACTCGCCGAATAGCGGGCGGTAAGGGTTCGGAAAGGGTTTTGCGGCGCTCAGATCAGAAGCCGCATAGCGAAAGCTCAACGCTCCCTCGACCAGCAAACCATCATCGTCGATCAGGTCGGTAATGTTAATGCCGTAGGAACGCCCCACAGGCCGTAGCGGCGAAGCCAGTTGCAAAACGATCCGGTCGCCGTCGACTTGCACCGACGCGATTTGCAAAGAGGTATCGCTAAAGGCGAAGGCCCCTTGCAGTCCATCACGCGCAGCGATGGGCTTGTCAAACTGGATCGCCACCTTTGTTGCCGATAGCACTTCGGCGCGCAGCGGACGGGCGGGGCTCGATAAGGCATTGAGGACAAAAGAAAAACTCGGATCG
>DQLG01000198.1 GCA_015660315.1 Candidatus Latescibacterota bacterium | reverse complement strand
GGCTGTGTTTTCGCGCGTGTCGATATAATCGCGCCCATCGCCATTATTATGGATTTCGTCGACTAACTTTTCCCGCCCCTCTTCTTTGAAGACTGCGGGAAAGAAGATATAGCCGTCGTTGTGGAAGGAGTCGAGGTCGGTGGCGGACGGTTTGTTTAGTCGAAATAGCGAATTCAATGGTGATGTGTCTCCTCTGTAGGGGCAATAATCTTGTTACTAACGATAATCGCACGCTGTCTTCTTTAACGTTTGAGCGATATCCCTTCTATAATGGCAATAATATCGTCGAAGCGATAGTTGTACGCTCTAGCCTCCAGTATTTGCGCGATCTACGCCTGGTCTTCTGTCAGCCCCAGTGTTTGCCGGCTTCTTGGTTTTCGCTCTTGAAGGGTTTTATGGTGAGCTGTTGCGCGCTTAGTAGACCCGGTCCTAGTGTCGCGGCACGCCGGCACCGGGAACGTCAAAGTAGGTGCGCAGATCGGGGTTTTCGACGATATAGTCCTTGAGGTCCATCACGAGATTCTCCTGCAACTGGATCGTGTGGCCGCCGTCTACCGGCAAGACCACGCCGGTAATAAAAGACGCCTCGGGCGCGCAGAGGAAGGCGACGGCTGTGGCGATGTCTTCGGGTTTGCCCATTCGGCGGACCGGGTATTGCAGTTCGAAGAGCCGGCGGCCTTTGTCATTGCCTTCGGCGGCCCACAATTTCTCCAGGTTTTCGGTGAGGATATGGCCCGGGGCGATGGCATTGACGGTGATCCCTACCGGACCGTATTCGACCGCGAGTTGCCGGGTCAGGCCGATAACCGCCGTCTTGCCGACCTCGTAGACCATCCATCCGGCCGCCTGCATCAGCCCGTGCGCCGAGGAGATATTGACGATGCGGCCGACTTCGGTGGCCGGCCGGCCCACGGGTGCGCCCGAAGCCTCTATCGCTGGGATCGCGGCGCGTGCGCCTAGATACAGGGCGTCTACTAAGGACGCCAAGCCCGCCCGCCAATCGGCGGGTTCGATATCGACGGCGCTGCCGCGACCACCGGCGCCGCTAAAGGCGTTCTGCACTAGAATATCGAGCCGCCCGTATTCTTCGACGGCGCGTGCTACCATGGCGTTGGCGACTTCTTCCTGTACTACATCGCCGAGCATACAGGAGACGGTGCCGCCCGCAGCGCGGATGTGTTCGGCGTTGGCGTTGGCGACTTCCTCATTGATGTCGACGATAAGGACTTGTGCACCGTCGGCGGCCAATTGCCGCGCGATGCCGCCGCCGATTCCTTGTGCGCCACCGGTTACGATGGCCGTTTTGCCTGTTAATTTTCCTGCTGACATGTGTTGCTCCTGGGATGGTGTCGGTGAACGGGCTACTTGAAAGCAGAACTAGTGACCTACTTTTCCGACTAGACTCATGTGGTTCACAAACCGGGATACCAACGCTGGGCGTTGCGTAAGTAGAGGTCTTCGAGCACGTCGTTTGCGAGGCCTAAACCCTGCACGGCCCGTCCGCGCACGTCGACCATATCTTTCGATTCATAGTAGGCGAATTCCATCTGCCAGCGGGCTTCGACGGCAGTGAGGCGTTCTTGTCGTTCGCTCGCGGTAAGAGTTGAGCTGAATTCGTTGTAGACCATGTCGGAGCCGTAGAGGATACGGTCGCGGTAGGTCTCGATAAATTGGCGTACGATAGCCGAATCCTGACAGGCTAGGTCGAGTTGGCGGGCCGAAGTGTCGACGGCGAAGTTGGGGAACTGGTCGAGGCGTTTGGCGATTTCTGCGACGTCGTATTCGAGGCTGGCCAGGTGCGCGCCGATAATGCGTAGACCGGGGCGTTTGGCAACTAAGCGGTCGCGGGCGGCGATGATTTGCGCGTGGGAGGGGAAATCCTGCCGACCGTGCATATGCCATTGGGGGTTTTGCGAGTAGTAGTTGTAGTGCGGATTTTGCGGATCTTCTAAGGGTTGCCAGCAGGCCAGCGGCTCGCCGATATGTAGCAGCAGCGAAATATCGCGCTTTTCGAGAAAGTCGTAGACGGGGTCGAAATAGGGGTCGTCGACCATCATGAAAGAGCCGTCGGGTTTTTTGACCTCCATGCCGATATTCTTCCAGATTTTGCAACCTACGGCTCCGCTGTCAAAGTCTTGCGCGAGGCCGGTCAGTACGGTATCGAAATAGTTGGGATCGTCGCAGCGCGGTAAGTCGAAGCCGGCACACCAGGCGTAGTGGGCAGGGTCTTGTGCGGCTAGCGTTTTCCAGCGGTCGGTGCGGGCGCGCCACTTGGCCTCGTCGGGGGTGGCGACGCTGATGTTGAAGAGCTTGAGCCCGAGTTGTTCGAGCAGGGCGCGGTCGTCGGTGTGATCGCCGGCGTAGTGCAGGTGGGCGTCGATGCGTTGCATGGTATGTGCTCCTTTGGGAATTTCCGTTGAAACGTATGCAGGCTAGTGTCGGTGCGGGGGCTGCGGGGATTCGTGAGACGCCGGAGGGGTGGAGATTTTGGGTGTTCTACGAATAACCGCCGATGCCGAGTAGCTCTTTTGTTTCTTCGTCGCAGTCCTGTAAGAGTTCCGCGGTCAGCCCGTCGGCGGGCGGTGGCCCGCCGTGCGGGGATTTGCGCAACCAGGTTGGGGTATATCCCAGAATTAGCATGCGCCGTTTTTTGCGCAAGGTCGGCATGGCCCGGTGCCAGAGGTTGCCGTGGATCATAACTACGCTGCCGGCGGGAACGCGCAAGACCTTTTCGCCTTCGATCGATGCGAAAATCTGGTGGTCGGGATGGCGGTCGAGCCAGGTGTGCGAGCCGGGTACGACGCAGACCGGGCCGGTGTCGTCGTTGATGTCGTCGAGATAGATCAGCGCATCGATGGCGTGCGGCTGCGAAAACCAGGGCGGTAGCGGCTTGCTGACGACGCGCATATGCTGGTGCCAGTTCGTTTCTTGTACTTCGGCGCCGGGAAAGCTGATGCGGGCGGTCAGGCCGCGCAGCCGGACTAATGGTCCCATCATTGCCCGGCAGACTGAGAGTACGGGAGGATACTTTAGCAATTCGAGAAATACCGGGTCTTTGTCCATTAGGTGACGTAGGATGATGCCCCAGGAGCGGTCCTTGGGCCGATGCTTGCGGTGGCGGTCCCCCTCGGCATCGTCGAGTCTGTCGGTCGCCTCTTGTAGGCGCGAGAGCGCCTTGCCTTGGAAAAGTTGCTCGCGGATGAGATAGCCTGAGGCGGCGAAATCCTGTAGTTCTTCGGGGGTGGCGTGCACTTCGAATTCGGGTGGGTAGTGCAGGGCCTCGTGGCGGTTTAGGACTTCGTAGGATATTTTATGGCGGTTTGCGGGCATGTTGGTCCTTAGGTCGGTGTTGATGCGTGCGGTCCGTTGGCGGAGTGCGTCGGATCCGATCTGGGTGTGCGCCTCCGGGTGTTTTTAGGCCCCCGGGCCCTCGGCCCTCGGATCGCCTGCGCGATCACTCTCCCTACCCCGCCCTGAAAAACATCCTGCATCGCACACCCAGATCGGACCTCGGAAACTTTAGTGGAATGATTGGTGAGTAAGTTAAGAAGGTAACCTAGGCTCGTGTTTGTTCATAAGGGTGTGTCGCCTGCGAAGACGCGGCGCATATTTGCGGTGAGTTGGCCGGATTCCACCCTGCGTTCGACCCAGTGTGCGGGCGCTCCTTCGTTCCATCGGGTGGGTTGCTCGTCGGGGTCCGGGGTGCGATAGGCCATTAGTAGGCCCCAGCGGGTCGGTGCGTCGGGGGCGCGGTGGCCGACGTGGTGTGGCATGTGGTGCACGAAGGAGACCATGCTGCCCGGCGGCAGCGACAGATGTTTGATCTGTAGTGGTTCGTCGGTGAAGGCGTGAATTTTGTCGGCCATCCAGCCGGCTTGGATCTGCTCGCTGTACTCGGTGCGGGCGCCGTCCCACAGATAGGGAATGCGGTAGAGGTGGGCGCCGGGCATGACCGACAGCTCGCCGCCGCCGTCTGCGGCACCCATGCCCTCGGGATAACACAGGGTGCGCACGCATTGGTGCGGGAAGAATTCGGTGGTCAGCGATTGGCCGCTGCCGATGGGGTCTTCGATTTCGCGTTGGCCCTTGTTGCGATAGGGGTGCGCGTGCCAGCGTCGGCCGCGCGAGCCGGGCGTGCGGTTGAGTGTTAGCACGTGGTCGATAAGGAAGCGCTTGCCGAGCAGCTTACTGATGACTTGCATCATCTGCGGATGAGCGGTGGCGATGTCGAGTATGAAGTCGTCGTAGGCCAGCGGGAAATACTCGGGCATCATGCCCTGCCAGGTAAAACCGTCGGGGGCCAAGGCGGAGTCGAAGAGGCCTTGTTGATACATATAATCGCGGAAGCCTTGCGGTTGAAAGGCCATCTGCTCCGAACCACCGCAACACGATTGCAAAAATTCCGCGGAAATCTTCCCCGGATCGGGTTCGGCTATGCCGCGGCTTTTGTAGTCGATGGAAGACCAGTCGGTGCCGGTGACGACGGCGTCGTTCATCGCCTGGATTTTTTGCAGGCTCTTCTTCCACTGCGCGCGGCCGGCGTCGGTGAGAATACCCTCCCAGACCCAGTAGCCTTCGCGCTCGAAAAAGGTCCGATCGAAGGCGGCGAGGACTTCCGGACGAAGTAGTTCGACGAGTCGTCCGGAGATTGTATCGCTCAAAGGTGGGTTCGGACCACGATGCCCGAATGCAGCAGAGATTCATGCTGCCAGCAAAACGGGTTCAAGCGATTAGCATAACGAGCAAAGTCTATCCGTTGTCCACCAAGCAAAAGAGGAGGACATAGAACAAAGCGATAGCCGGCCAGCAACCAATGGGGTATAAAGTCTTCCATGCGAGCATTTTTTCTTGCTGTGCGGACTAATAGATGGCTAGTGGGCGCATGGTAAAACCCGCGGTCGCACCCTTGATTTTGTTGGTGGTAGCCATGTAGGTGAATTCATAGACGTTTTCGCGCGCCAAATCCTCCAGGTAGTGAAACTCGCCGATGTGCACACCCTGCTCTACCAAGAGGTACTCATGTACTGGAGTAGGGCTGGTCGCTCCTTCGGGCAAGCTCTGGTATTGCTCTAATCCGGAAGTGTCCGAGCCGATCATTATGGCGCCTTGTTGCTCCACTAACCAGCGGGCGGCCGGCAACTGTATTCCCGCAGAATCATGCTCGTCCAGTTTTTTGTGATCGGAGCCTGTCTCTGCCCAATAGCGCAACACACCGGTGCGGATTAGTACCACGTCGCCAAACTGCAGTTCGGTATTTTGCCGCTTCAGGGCGCCCTGTAAGTCTTCGGTTGTGATGGTGTACTTAGACGGAAGTGCATCCACCCCCTTGAAACCTGCAACATCGATTAATATGCCGCGAGCGATGATGGGCGGAATGGTTTCAGCACCGCTCTTACGCACCCCCCAATCACCGCCCCAATCGTCCTCAGCAAAGCCATTGTACCAGTGGCGGTCTTCGCCGACGACTATATGCGCGAGTCCATCAATTTGAGTTGCGACATTGTCGCTGATAAATAGCGCACACGAGTGAAAAGCGGTACCTGAGGCGTTGTTCTCGTGCGTTGGAAGAAAAGGGGGTAAATCCCCTTGCTGTCTAACCCCGTTCGGCGAGCGAAAAGTCATGATCTCTCCAGGTGAGTGACCAGGCCATTTGTAGGATTCTCGGCTATAAAGGATTCCGAGATCGCGTATCTCTCCCTGTTGGACAAGCGATAGAGCCGATAGAACGCTAGTCGGGGTGATTTCGTTTAGCGATCCAACTTGGTCGTTTTCGCCCCAGACCCATCCCCATCCCTGTCCTTTTTTCCAGGCTAGTGGTTCGGCACCGACTGCCACGGTCATGATGGTGGTGGACAGAAGCAGTGTTAACACAAAACGAGTATGCATGATCTCTCCTTAGTTGTGTATGAGTCCCGCCGGCGTGGCTACGGATCAAGGTCTTAGCCCCCGGAAACTACTGCGAAACGCCGAACGCTGCTCAGAATACATGGCCATCTATGTTGGCGATAGAAACAAGAGTATCAACGGATCGCTATTGGGCCGTCCGGCTCGAGATATTTGCTTTCAAGGTACCGCCAAGCTGCAGGATTGTATACGCCAATCATATCAGAAAAGTAAGTACCTTAGACAAACTTCACCACGACTAAGAACACGATGGCGATCATCAACACGGTCGGCGCTTCGTTGAGGACGCGGAAATACTTCTCGCTCTTTTGGTTGTCGCCGCGTTCGAAAGCTTTGCGTTGCGCAGAGAGCATACCGTGCACCGCGCCCATGGCGAGGACTAGGACCAGCTTGGCGTGCATCCAGTAGCCGGTGCCGGGGCCACCGGCGCCGGTGGTGATGATCAGTAGGATGCCGGTGATAAAGGAGATGATCATCGCTGGGTTCATAATGAACCTGAGCAGCTTGCGCTCCATGATCTTGAAGGTCTCGTCGGCTTCGGAACCGGGGGTGACCTGGGTATGGTAGACGTAGAGGCGGGGCAGGTAGAGCATGCCGACCATCCAGGATATGATGAAGATAATGTGGATGGCTTTGAGCCATAGATAATACTGACCTAGGAATTCGCTCATCGGGTGGATCTCCTCTGTATGGTGGTGATCAGTCCGGCGTTATAAGGCGCCGAGAATGCGGATGGTCAAAAAAGGCGACGCGGGTCACGGGGAATGTCTGGGCTTTGTGATTTCTAAGGGTTCATCGCCGGGTTGTGCAAAGTGTTGGGCGTAGAACTCTGCCTTGGGCAGGCCGGACTGGTCGCGCATAGCATAGAGCTCTTGGCGGGTCAGCGGTTTGTCGAAGGGCGGCGGCGTGTTATGTGAACGGGCCAGTCCGCAGGCGCCGGAAAGGGCATCCCTTATGCGTTGGCCGTGCCCGGACAAGAGCGCCGAGGGTATTTCGTCCGGCGCGAAATAACGCAACTCCAGCACCTCTTCTACCTGGCCTTGCAATTGGCCGCCCACCGAACGCGCGGCGAAACAGGACGCGTGTATGGCGCGGCCATTCCAACTGTGCTGTCGGTGGTACAGGCCAATCAGATACGATAGCTCGACGTGCAGGCCGGTCTCCTCCAAGGTCTCGCGCACGGCGGCCTGGGCCATAGATTCGCCGTCCTCGACCGCTCCGCCCGGCAGGCACCAGACTTCGAAGTCCTCGCGTTTGGTGAGCAGGATCTTGCCGTCGTCAATTACAGCGGTACAAGCGCCCATATTGATCAATTCACGCGCCTTTCTTTTTGTAGGCGCGCACGGTTTGCAGAGCGGCCCCCTGCAGCGCCTTAACGGTGCTGTCCTCTAGGTTGATATCAATCGCGGGTATGGTCCTGGACCGGCCGATAAAGAGCGTCGCGTAAAAGGTGCAGGCGGCCAGATAGGAACCGGCGAGGTTCGGGTGGCTCAGATCCTTGTCGTGCAGGACGATATCGGCATGCGTTGCCAGGCAGTGTTGCCAGGCTAGGCCCGCGGGCACAACGGTTGCTGCCAACTCGCGTCCCGCTTGCGTATAGGTTTCGCTCAAGGTCTCTTGCGTTGCTGGGGCGTTCTGGCGCGCCCAGGTCATATAGAGCACGGTCTGCGCCCCGGCTTCTTTAATGGCGGCATCGAAATCGCGGATATTCTCCGCGGTGCGCGCAGGGTTTTTGACCGGCAAGGTGCTCTGTTCCTGCAATACGACATAATCTCGCCGCGTCGCCTGCATGCGTTGTTGCGCCTCGCCCTTATTGAGGTGGCTACGCAGGGGAGCGCCGTTGACGCTGATCAACTCGTGTTCGAGCACGCCTTTATTGCCGGCGGAAGTCAATTGCGCCACCAACTCGGGCAGGTTGTTACGGGCGGTGAAACTATTGCCGATGAAAAGGGCGCGGTGGATGTTTTTGGCCATGGTCCGTCCTTTGTTAAACTAGGCCCTGCTCAACATAAACACCGTCCCGTACCGCGCCAAGTCTTTGCGGAGTTTGACACTTTCTGGCCCCTGTGTTATAAAAGGACCGCTTATTTCATTTTATTAGGAGAAAAGACCATGCAGCGCTTTTTGGGCATTACAGTACTCGGTGATTTTATTCTCAATGAAGGCGTCGAGGGCGTGCTCGACAATTTGGAAAGGTGTGGAGCCACTGCCGTGGCTTGTAACCCGACGGTGACCGCGCCCAGCGATGAGGGAGAAGGCTCTTACCAACCGCCGACGGACGCCGGCAGCAGCCCGCGGCTCTTTGACCGGCCGCTGTGGGGTAAACGCGGATTGTGGGTGCGCAGCGGCGCCAGTTACCAACCCGAAGAGGAGTTTTATCGCGACACGCCCTACGCCCCGCGCAAAGCTAATGACCTGACAAAAGAGCACGGGCATATCATCGGTGAATTTGTCGACGGCGCATTGGCACGGGGTATGGAAGTGTATTTCCAGGTTGACGCGACCCGGCCGCCGGGGCTGCGCGAAGAGGATATGCCGCGCCTGCCCAATGGCGAGTTGCCGCACAATCGCATGGCCGAGTCCGGGAGTTTGGCCAGCCCGGCGATCCGTTCGTATATCCGCGCGTATGTGCGCGATCTGTTTAATGCCTATCCGCAAATCAGCGGACTGCGACCCGACTGGCCCGAATATCCTTGCTACAAACTCGACGAGGCCTTCCAGGATTTTGGTCCGCATGTGCGCGTTTGGGCAGAGGAGCGCGGTTTTGACTTTGGCCCGATGCAAGAGGGGGCCGCGCGGTTCTACGATTTTTTACACGGTGGCTTGAAGAACGAGCACTTGGTGGATTGGGCCAGCCCGGAGCGCGGTCGCTTCGCGTTAGTCAACGGCCTGCGCGACGCGCCGGGCGTGGCGCAGTGGCTGCGGTTGAAGTCGGCGCTTTCGGTGGATTTGTTGCGCGAGTGGCGCGCGGCGCTGACGGCCTACGGTGGCGAGGACAAAAAACTTTCGGCGAATGCCTTTATGCCGCCACTGACCTTGTTCACCGGTTTTGATTTTGCCGGTGCGGCTCGCTTTTGCGATGCGGCCTCGCCCAAGCTCTACACCATGCACTGGTCGGCGATGGTCGAGTTTTGGGGGCGAGTATTGCTGGAGCGCAACGACGGGCTCGATGAGACGTTGCTGGTGCGCACCTTGGCGCAGCTCTTTGATTTGGGAGATGAGATTGACGCGAAAGGCCTGGACGACTACGGCTACCCCGACAACGACGAGCCGCATCCGGTGCCCGACGGGTGCCAACTGCGCAAGATCGCCCAGGTGCAGGCGGCGGCGGGCGAAGGCATGGCGGTCACGCCCTTGGTGCACGGCTATGGGCCGTTGGACGATTTTATGCGGCGCTTTCGCCTGGTGGCTAATAGCGAGGTGGACGGGATGTGGATCAACCGCTACGGATATCTAGGCGACGATAAGATCGAGGCAATCGGAAAACTCAATCAAGGACTTTGAGCCATGGCTGACGAGCAAAAGCAGAAGGAACAAGCTCATTGAGGAGTTGGTTGGGTTGCGCTGGGAAGTGGCGCTCTTGCGGGCAAAACTGGATGGGCGCCACGAGCGCATCGGCGAACTCGAAGCGCATAAGCGTCAGCGCACCGCGACCTCAAACACATTGTTTCCGGCGTGCATTGCCTGCTGCGGTACGCTAATGGCAGTGGTTGGGAGATAAACTCAGGGAGACCGCCGATATCAGGTTGATCGTTTGATCGGTACAGGTAGTAGAAGGAAACGGGGAGCACGAAGGTTGGTATTTATTTCCAAGGGAGCAACGAGCAGCAGCTCGCGTTACTCAATGAGGTCAACGGTGTCACTTTACTGCCGGGGACCGACACTTCACCTGTTTTACCAGATAGCGAAAGGGACTGGAACATCTTTGCTTGAACTGACGCCGTCTTCATTGAATCTCCCCATAACGGGACAGCGAAGAGTTGAGATGGAAAAGACGGCAACCCTATAGCAGCTAGGTAAGGGCGTGTTCGATGAGAATTTCGGCACGGTTGAGATCGCATGGCCGCAGTGACAGATGACACTCGCTATTCGCAGCGCGGACAACGATATTCTGCAATAGCGAATGGTAAAATTCCCCGAGGAAT
>DQLG01000474.1 GCA_015660315.1 Candidatus Latescibacterota bacterium | reverse complement strand
GCATCGAATACCGGACCATCGACACAAATGCGGCCATAGCGCGTATAATCAGACCCGGCCGCTCCCTGCTCATCCTGTTGCAACTCAACTGCACACCCCACACAGATGCCGATACCGCAAGCCATGTATTCCTCAAGGGAGACCTGACATGAAACCGCAGATTCACGACACAGCGCGGCCACGGCCCGCATCATCCCGTGCGGTCCACAACAATAAACTGTATGAGGGGCGTCCCCCGCCAACTCCTCCTGCAATAAATCGGTGACCAACCCCGCCTGGCCGAGACTGCCGTCATCGCTTGCCCGCCTCACCACCGACGCGGCGGGCGCGAGCAATTCGTCGGGCAAATGTTTGCCCTTATTGCGCGCTCCGACCAAAAGCGTCACCGGATGATCTTGTCGTTGCAGCACCGATCCCCAATAGAGCATCGGCGGCACGCCAATTCCGCCGCCGACCAGACAAGCCCTCGCACCGGCAGGCGGCGGTGCGAATCCATTGCCCAAAGGACCAAGACACGACATTGCGACACCTCGTCCGATCTGGCTCAATACCTCGCTTTTAGGCCCCATATTCTCGTAGAGGACCTCAATCCAACCAGCATCTAAGTCGATCGCGCAAACGCTCAAGGGAATTCTCAATAGAGGGACACCGCCCGTGCTGACCTGTATATTGACGAACTGCCCGGGTTTAGCCCGAGCGGCAATATATGGCGCTTGCAAGCGCGCCATATAAAATTCCTCGGCCACTTCATCGTTGGCCAAAACCTCCACCTGCTCGTCGATCATATGCCTTCGCCCTCCTCGACGACCGCCGCGCCGGCTGCATCGCCATCAATACGCGAACTATCCGCCGGAGCAGAATCGGCCATACCCTCTGCATCGCCGATGCCGCCGCCATCGATCAGAGCACGATCTACGGATGCGCCATCAACAGCATCGGCAACATCGGCGATACTGGACGTTTCGCCAGCCGCCATATCCATTGCACCATTCACTTCTGAATCGCTATCCGCACGCAGTGCACGCGCTCTGTCCTCCCCCGACTGCGGACCAAAGGGCACCGTCAACTCGACCCATGCTTTGATTTCAACGCCATTATTACGGACTGCCGGATAAAAGACATAGTCATAAGCCGCTGCGACCGCGTTGGATGCAAAAGGCTCTTCTCCGCGAAAAACCTCCACCGACTCGGGCCGCCCTTCGCGATCGATCAAAACATCGAGCAGTACCTCAGTAGAATCGAAGCCACCGACCGGATAGACTGGCCTCACCAGTTCGCGCACCAATGGCCAATCGCTCAGCGGCATATCCTTTTCCTGCCACTCGATCTTATCCTCGGGCATCACCAGGGCCAAATCCTCCAATTGTTCGAGGTCTAGATCCTCCTGATCCTCCGCCGTGTAGAAGTCCGGAAACTCCTCCTGCAAAAAACGGATCTGCGGGCTGCCCCGATCCCGTTGCACGACTTCGCGCAAATAGTGGTTGGCCGAATCCTCTTCAGCCGCAACAGTAAATACCTTCCATAATCGGTAGTAGAGGCTCAGGTTGGCCTTGTCAAAGGCCAACGCCTGGCGATAAAATTCAATCGCGTCGTCGGAATACCCTTCTTCCCAGGCGATATTCCCCAATTGGTATAGCGAGCGTGGGTTGTTGAACTGTTCATCGATACTCTGCTCGTAAAAATCCCGGGCCATTTTCATATCGCCGCGCCGCTGAGCGCGCTGGGCGAAACCGAGATGCTTACGTGCAAGCGAGACTGAATCGAGCGTATCCGGTTCCAGCGCCAACAATTCGATCCGTTCCCCTGGACCAAACTGTCCACCGATAGACTTCAGGCTGCGTTCGAGTTTCGCAATCAGTCCTTCCTCGCGGACCCTCTTCCGCTCTATGGCAAGTTTGCCGAACTCGGTTTCGGCAAACTCCTCTCCTAAGAGCCGGTAACGCCTTTCGGCCTCCAGTGTATCGCCAACAATATTTTCATATGAAGTCGCCGCCAGAAAAGCCGCCTTTGCCCCCGTCACCGTGCTTGAGAACGCCTGGCTCAAACTGTCCAGCAGCGGCGCATAAGCATAAATATTCTCCGGTTCCTGCAGGCGCAAACGCTCAATGCGCTCAAACTCCGCCGCCGCCAACTCTTCGGCCGTAACCCGAGCTTCTTCCCCCAATAGATACCTGGCTTCATTAGCCTGCGCCGAAGCGGGAAAGTCTTCGATCAATCGCGCCAAATAGGGACCAGCCGCGCTTTCATCGTTGCCTATCTCGCGGTAGATCCAGGCAATACTGAAAACGGCACGGGGCAATTGATCGCTTTCGGGAAAGCGGCGAATCACTTCCTGGTAATAGGCGATGGCCGAATCGGCTTGACCAATATCGTCGCGATAGATTTCACAGGCGCTAAATAAGTCGTCCAGCACCTTGATATTACGTGCGACTACGATCTCGTCCTTCGTCGTGGTATCGACTTCGGCGGACACCCACCCCTCGCTCCACACAAGCGGCCCCTGTATGGCCCCCAACGAATCGGCATAGAGCGAATCAGCCCGATGGACCCGACTCTGCAACTGCTGCAACCGCCCCAAATAGGTCAACATCTCCTGCGCCAATAACACGCCCTGTGACCCGGGGCTCTCGCTATTGGTTTCTTCGAAATACTCGCGGGCTAACTCGGTCTCGCCATATTCTTGCAGATGCAACAAACCCGTGCGGTAAAGGGCCATTGCCGAGGAAGGTGTCGCGGGAAAATCATCGCGAACCTGGCCATATTCGTCGAGCGCTTGTTCGAGCAGCCGGCGCTCCTGGTAGGACTCGCCGATCAAAAGGCGGGTGCGCCCCTCAAAATTGCGAAAGCGTCCCTCCTTGAGCAGTTCGACATAGGCCTGGAGCGCCTCTTCTTCCTCGCCCAATGCATAGAGCACACGCCCGCTGTTCAACCTAGCCCGGTATTCCTGGTCCAGATTCGGATCGGCCTGCAACACATTGCGAAAGGACTGCAAAGCGTCGCCAAGCCGGGCCTCGTCTTCCAAGGCCATCTGCGCCTCGGCTAAACGCAGCCACAACTGCGCACGATCACCGCTTGCGGGAAAGGCCTCCAGTACGGTGCGAAACTCTTGGATCGCGGCGACATAGTCCTCGCGTTCGAAAGCCATCTCACCCAACCGCAACCCCGCCCGCACCGCGATTTGCTCCTCGGCCTCCTCAACGAGGATTCGGTAGAGTTGTTGCGCCTGATTGTAGATCCGCTGCGCCTCGAGACCTTGCGCGCGCCAATAGCGGGCCTCGTCGAAAAATTCACTGGCGGGAAAATTGGTTTCCAGATCGCGGAAGGATTGCACGGAACGCAGATATTCGCCCCGCCAATAGAACGACTTGCCCATCAGGAACATCGCGTCGTCGACCAAGTCACTCTCTTTGTATTTTTCCAGGACCTTAGAAGCCTTGCGAGCGGCCTTGTCGTAGAGCTGGTCGGCTTGATTCGAACGCTGACGCTGCAATTCGGGCCCTGCGCCGTCGAACGCCCACCCCGCATAGACCTCTTCGTGTTTTACGCGTTCTTTTTCGGCTTGGCGGTAGAATTTTTTGGCGTTGTAGAAGGTGTTGAAATAAACACAGGCCGAAAGTGCCAGACAACAGGCCAGCAGTAGTGGCGCAAAGGCCCCGATACGGCGTATAAATGCGAGCATCACCAGCCGATCGTCCCTAAACCCGATGGTAATCTTGCAGCGCTTGTACGCTCAGAGCGGCGCGCTGCAAAGCCTCGATACCCGCCGCAGCAGCCCTCGCACCGGCCATTGTCGTGGTATAGGGCACATTGTGAATAACCGCCGCGCGGCGCACAACGAAATCATCGTATTGCGAGCTTTCGTCAAGGGGGGTGTTGATGACCAAATCGATCTGCCTGCTGCGAATCGCGTCCTCGATATGCGGCCGCCCCTCGTGCACCTTGCGCACGCTCTCGGCCTCTATGTCGTGGCGGCTGAGAAAATCGCGGGTGCCCTGGGTAGCGACGAGCTCGAATCCGGCTTCGCGCAACCTGCGGGCGACCGGCACGACTTCCTCCTTGTCGCAATCGGCGACGCTAATAAAGATCCGGCCGCTCGCCGGCAATACAGAGCCCGCCCCCATCTGCGCCTTGAGGAAAGCCGTACCGAAATCAGGGCCAATCCCCATCACTTCACCGGTCGATTTCATTTCAGGCCCCAGTAAGCTGTCGGCTCCGGGGAATTTTATAAAGGGCAGAACCGCTTCCTTGACCGAGACATGATTCGGAACAATCTCTTCGGTAAAACCCTGCTCCCGCAAGCTTTTACCGACCATGACCCGGGCGGCGATCTTCGCCAACGGCCGACCAATCGCCTTGCTAACGAAAGGCACCGTGCGCGAGGCCCGTGGATTGACCTCGATTACATAGACCTCGTCCTGGTATATAGCGTATTGCACATTCATCAAACCGACCACCTCGAGCCCTCGCGCTAATGCATGCGTATAACGGCGCATCGTCTCGATATGCTCAGCGGGGGTGTCGAAAGGAGGTAGCGCACAGGCACTGTCACCGGAGTGCACCCCGGCGTGTTCGATGTGTTGCATGATGCCACCGACAACGACATCGACCCCATCCGCCACCGCGTCGACATCGAATTCCTCAGCGCGCTGTAAATAGCGATCGATCAGTACCGGCCGTTCGGGCGAGACATCTATCGCCTCGTGCATATATTTTTCTAAACGACCGGCATCGTAGACAATAACCATCGCCCGCCCGCCTAATACGTAGGAAGGCCTCACTAAGACAGGATAGCCAATCCGCTCCGCCACTTCCCTGGCCTCGGCAAAACTAGATGCCAAACCGTTCTCGGGCTGGCGGATATCCAGTTCGCGCAGCAAGTTGCCGAAGCGCTCGCGGTCTTCGGCCAAATCGATGCTGCTGGGTGAGGTGCCGATGATAGGTACTCCTTCTCGTTCGAGTTCCGCCGCCAAATTCAACGGAGTCTGACCCCCGAACTGCACAATGACTCCGTCGGGTTGCTCGCCGTCGACGATATGCAGCACGTCTTCCACCGTCAATGGCTCGAAATAGAGTTTGTCAGCCGTGTCATAATCGGTGCTGACCGTCTCTGGATTGGAGTTGACCATAATCGTTTCATAACCGTCCTCGCGCAGCGCGAAACAGGCGTGAACGCAGCAATAATCAAACTCGATCCCCTGGCCGATACGGTTGGGGCCGCCGCCGAGGATAATGATCTTCTTGCGATCCGACCGCACTGACTCGTCTTCGCGATCATATGTCGAGTAATGGTACGGGGTGTGCGCCTCAAACTCCGCGGCGCAGGTATCCACCGTCTTGTAGACCGGACGGATACCCAATTCGCGGCGGCGGTCGCGCACGCTCACTTCGTCGCACTCGCTGAGATGAGCCAGCTGGCGATCGCTAAACCCCCACTCTTTGGCTTGGCGCAACAGCGCTGGGTTTTCGCGCGCGTCCTCTTTTTTTAGCCGCCATTCGAGTTCGGATAGTTGATAGAGGTGGTCAAGAAACCACGGGTCGATGCCGGTGAGGTTATATATTTTCTCGTGGGTATAGCCCTTGTCGATCGCCAGTTTGATATAGAAAATCCGCTGGGAGTTGGGACGACTCAACTTCTCGCGCAGTTCCTTGTCGGAAACCTTGGCCGGATCCGGGCCTTTGCCGTCGGCGCCGAAACCAGCCCGTCCCGTCTCCAGCGAGCGCAACCCCTTCTGCAGCGATTCCTTAAAGGTCCGGCCAATCGCCATCGTCTCCCCCACCGAACGCATCTGAGTATCGAGCACGTCCGGCGTGCTGGGAAATTTCTCAAAGGTGAAACGCGGAATCTTGGTCACCACATAGTCGATCGTCGGCTCAAAAGAAGCCGGAGTCTCGCGAGTGATATCATTGCGGATCTCGTCGAGGGTATAACCGACAGCCAGCTTGGCGGCGATTTTGGCGATAGGGAAACCCGTAGCCTTCGAAGCCAACGCCGACGAACGCGAAACTCGTGGGTTCATCTCGATAACCGTCATCCGGCCGTCTCGCGGATTGAGCGCGAACTGAATATTGGACCCGCCGGTTTCGACCCCAATCTCGCGGATGACGCGAATCGCCGCGTCGCGCATAATCTGGTATTCCACGTCCGATAGCGTCTGCGCCGGTGCGACGGTCAGACTATCGCCGGTATGGACCCCCATCGGATCGAAGTTCTCAATCGAACAGATAATGACCACATTGTCGTTGCGGTCGCGCATAACCTCCAGTTCGTATTCCTTCCAGCCGATGACCGATTCCTCGATCAACACCTCGTCAATCGGGCTCAGATCGAGCCCATGGCTTATAATTCGCTCGAACTCTTCGGCATTATAAGCGATCCCCCCACCAGAGCCACCCATCGTGAATGAAGGACGAACAATCGTCGGATAGCCCAATTTGGCCTGATGCCGCTGAGCCTCTTCCAACGTTTGGACAAAAAAGCCACGCGGCATATCGAGCCCCGCCCGATCCATCGCCGCCTTGAAGAGCCCGCGATCCTCCGCCGTTTTGATCGCGTCCAACTGGGCGCCGATCAATTCAACACCGTGTTCGGCGAGTACACCGCTTTCGGCCAATGCCACCGCCGCGTTAAGTGCGGTTTGTCCGCCGAGCGTCGGCAAAAGCGCCTGTGGTTTCTCTGCCGCGATAATCCGGGCGCAAATATCGGGAGTAATCGGTTCGATATAGGTCCGATCCGCCGTCTCGGGGTCCGTCATGATCGTCGCGGGATTGCTATTGATCAGAATGATCTCGTATCCCTCTTCCCGCAGCGCCTTGCAAGCCTGGGTACCGGAATAGTCAAACTCACAGGCCTGGCCTATCACAATGGGTCCGGATCCGATGAGCATTATTTTTTGTATGTCAGTGCGTTTAGGCATGAAGAGACTTTCAGAGCTTCAAAGGGCGCTTATCGCGCGTACAAAAATAGAGATGCGCGCGCGCATCTCAGGCTTGGCAAAATGTAGGAAATTTAGGACGGAATGGAAAGGGAAGAGCGGTTTTCGGCTGCGGTCGCCTGCCCATCAGGGATTCTGGATGAACCCCAAATAGATGAGCAACATGATAAGCACAACGGTCGTGCCATAACCCAACTTGAGCAGCAATTCTCTATGGTGTTCCCAATTATAGCTCTGCTTGAGCTTAAACTTGGGACGAACGACTTCCTTTATCTCGCCCTGAAAACGCTGTTCGTCAATTAGGCGAACCAATTGCGGGTCATAGTCGGCGATCGCCTTTAAAATCATGCGCTTGCGACGGGCGACTTTCTCGGCGAAGGCTTCTTGGGCCTCTTTTATTTTTCCGCCGGCCTCGTCAAAGGCCGCCTCCTCATCGGAGTGATCAGCGATGAGAATACAGGTCTTTTCCCGGGCCAAATCCTCCGCCAAACCGCTAATGGCTTCGCGGTTTTTTACATTGGCCTCAATAACAGCATAGCAGGTGTCTATAAAGCGCCTGAAATCCTCGCGGATCTCGGCTTCAGAAAGCCCGAGTAAATAGGACTCTTCAATGATTTCTTCAACGGCGTCTTTGACACTAGCCATAATTTGCGTTCTATGGTCTAAATCGGTTGTTATAACATAGTTACAACCGGTAATGACAGTGATAATTAGATCCTGAATTCACTCGACTAAAGACTCTTATAGATTACAGCACCGACCAGGGGATGTCAAGTAGAATGCGCCGCGTGCTGCCAGGTCTCAACAAGCGTCCGGGGCACTTCGGCAGCAATATCTCCCGCCCTCATTCCCCATTCACCCAAACGGTCGCGTGCTCGGTCTCCAGCACGGCCGTGAATATAAACCCCTTGACAAGCCGCGACCTCGGCATCGACGCCCTGCCCCATCAAAGCAGCGATTATTCCGGTCAACACATCGCCCGAGCCTGCGGTGGCCATGCCCGGGTTTCCACTAGAATTTACTGCTACCCGCCCATCTTTAAAGGCCACTACCGTCGGCGCCCCCTTGAGGACCAATGTCAACTTGTACGCTTCCGCGAAATCGCGGGCAATCGCGAGCGGAGCTTTGGTAATCTGTTCTTTATCTAAACCACTCAACCTGGCGAATTCGCCAATATGCGGTGTTAGGACAATCGGTACCGGTCGCCCTTTCAACAGTTCAGCGCATCCAGCAAAAGCATTGAGCCCATCCGCATCCAACACCAGCGGGATTTCAATTCCGGCGACTACGCGCCGCACTAGTTCCATCGTCTCCCGATACCCTCCCAAACCCGGCCCCATCGCGCAAACATCGGCTCGTCGCAACATATCCCGCACATCGCCTAAAGCCCTCAACGACAAACAGCGTTTTTTGCGCACTTCCGGCAACGGCTGGGTCATTACTTCCGACAATTTGACTTCGAGAATATCGTTGAGACTTTGCGGTATACCAAGGCTTACGCGACCAGCACCACTTCTAAGGGCGGCTTCCGCCGTCAAAGCCGCTGCCCCCGTCATACCAACCGAACCGGCAACGACCGCCACCGCCCCACAACGGCCTTTGTGCTCGTCTCCACTGCGCCGCGGCAATAGCGAAGCCAGATTATCGGCGTCGAATAACCAGGCCGTATTCGGTGTCCCACTTACTATGTGTTCTGGGAAGCCGATATCGGCCAAGTGCAAAGTTCCACAATAGGATCGACCGGGATAAAAAACTTGGCCGATCTTGGCCACGCCAAAGGTCACCGTCAACACCGCTTGCACGCAAGCCCCTTGGACCCTTCCTGTATCGGCCTCCACTCCCGAAGGCAAATCCACGGCGACCACAGGCCTTTGCCCTTCGGCTACCCGAGCGATAATCCGAGAAATTTCCAGCCGAGGCGCATCGCGCAAACCCGTACCCAATAGCGCGTCGACTACCAGGTCGGCTTCGCTAATAGCCGCATCCAGTGGGGTCAAATCCGCCGCCGGTATTTCGACCGTCCCGCCTGCACGTTCATAACGCTGCAAATGTTCTTCCGCGTCGCCTTGAACCGCCTGTCGAGCGACCGCCAGAAATACCCGCGTCGCGACACCGCCCGCCTGTAATAGACGAGCGACGACAAAACCGTCGCCGCCATTATTGCCCTTGCCGCATAGAACCACTGCGCGCAAACCCACCAGGCCATCCCAACGCGCGGCGATTGCCGCAACGACTTCGGCCCCCGCTCGTTCCATCAACTCGACACCGGAAATTCCCGCCTCAGCGATCGTGCGGCGATCGAGTTCGGCCATCTCGCGACCCGTGAGCAATTTAGCCAGTTGCAGCACTCAAACCTCCCAAGGGCGGATCAGTTCACGCAGGCCACGGGGCGCCTCAACGGGGAGAGCCTCACCGGTATATTTGGGCAAAAGCGCACGGAAACCCATGGTCATCAAAAGGGCCCAAGCCGTCATCACGCCGCAAAACAAACCCAACCCCGAAGCCAGACCGACACCAAGAAAAAAAATCGCGCCCAGCAACAAAGCGAGAGACAATCTGAGATTGTCCACCGCGAGTAACAGGCTCTGCCGCAGCGTAGCCCCAACCGACCCTTCTTGTGTGACCAACACGGGAAAGAGATAGAGAGCCATAATCCCTGCCAGCAACAGCAACCAAATCATCAACCCGCTCAACAGAGCGCCCAGCCAGCCAGCCAACTGTTGGTAGAAAAATATATTGACCAGTATTAGACCCGTAGCGACGATAAGCGATCCACCCAAAGCCGCTGCACGCCAAAAAAAACGACGTCCAGTAAGTAAAAGTTCTCGCAAATTCAATTCATCGCCGCGCGCCCAATAAGCACTGACAATAAAAAGCAGGACCGTGGCCGGAGAGCCCAAAAGCAACGCACCGGCTAAGACGACTGCACCGGGCAAGAAAAGACCGCCGAGCGAAAAACCAAAGCGCAAGAGCATATAAGCCGCCCCGATCCAGGGTAGGCTCAATAGGCTCCACAGCAAATTATAGGCGACAACCCCACCTAGGTGATCGTATGCTGTCCAAAAATAACGCCGTAGAATCTCGCTCACAGCCCCTCGAAACCCCGTTGCATAAACTCGGCATAGGTGCGGGCGGTCAACACCAGATCGCGTACCCGTACCCGCTCGTCAACCCCATGTGCATGTTCCCCCTTAACCCCATAGCCGATTCCGGGCAATCCGCCTTCGACGACAAAGTAGTGCAAATCGGTAAATCCGGACGTCACCTTGAAGCCGGCCGCACGGCGCCGCACCACCTGCACCGCCCGCGCAAAAGCCCCTGGCAATCCATCTTCGACGTCGACGACGCAAGGCTCGATCTGCAAAGGTGACTCTACACGATAGGACAGTAGGGCCTGCTGATCCGCCGCTTGGCTGACCGCCCGCCGCAGTTCGCGTTCGACTACTGCGAGTTTCTCACCCGGGACTAAGCGGCGGTCAATCGAAAAACGTGCGCACTCGGCCACGGTGTTGACCTTATCACCCTGCCCCCCTGAGAACGTGCCGCCAATGTTAATCGTGGGATTGCGAGGTTGGCCGTCAAAATCGACAAAACGGCGGCGGGCTGCCTGCAATTTTCGTTTGTAGTCCTGTAGTTTATTCACTGCACCGGCCAACGCTTCAAAGGCATTGACTCCCTGTTCCGGCCTAGAAGCGTGCGCCGCCTTGCCGATTAATTCGACCTCCAACCACAGCACGCCATTGTGGCCACAGCCCACTTGGGTACCGGCCGCCCCTTCGCAGACGACCGCAAAATCGGCATTGAGCAAACCTTGCCCGACGACCCAACCCGCACCCAATTCGCCGCCCGTCTCTTCGTCTGCGGTAAAAGAGCATTCGATATTGAACGCCGGCTCGACACCCGAGGCCTGCAGCGCCTCCACCGCCATCAACAAGGCCGCAATTGAACCCTTCATGTCCCCCGAGCCCCGTCCGTAGACCGCACCGGCGGCAATGCCCGGTTCGAACGGGTCGCCAAATTTCCACTGCCCCGAACAGGGCACCACATCATAGTGGGCATTGAAATGCACGGTCCGCTCCCGTCCGACATCCCAACGAGCGATCAAATTATAGCGGGGATACTCGCTCGAACCGATTATCCGTCGCACTTCACCGTCGGGAACGCGATGGACCTTACTGCGCATGCCAAGCCCCTGACAGCGGACCAAGAGATGTTCGACCATCGCGCGATAGTCCAGCCCCGGCGGATTAACCGTGCCAATCCTGACCATATCCTGCAAACCGCGCACCAACAGGCTTTCACGGTCCTCAATATAGCGATGCACTGAACTCATCCGGCCCCTTTATTCGCCCTTGAGCGCAATTCGGTAGAGCTGAGATCCACGCGAAAGTCCTCTTCTGGAATCGAAGCGAAAAGCGCCGCGAACCCGGCGGGTACATCTATATCAGCCAATGCCAAATACTTTCCCTCTTGCAGACGCCCCGCGACCCAAAAGCAATGCTCGCCCGCTCTGAATTCTTCCAGTGCCGCGACCATACCCTGCTCACCCCCTTCGTAATATTTACCCTGTAAAAGCCTTGTCGCCGTATCGTAACCAATCGCGAAATGACACCCACTAAAGAGCCGGGCCTTTTGCAGGAAAGTCGGCGCCCTAGTGATGATGACAGAAAAGCGCCCACGCATTGCTGCGAGACGGCCTTCGATAGCTACTTTTTGCAAGGACGGCTTATCGACATTTTCAACGGAGAGTTCCAAACTCGGTCGACGTCCACTTAATCGCCCCGCAGCAGCGGCGAGGCGTTCGTGCCCTTCATGCAAGGGATTAAAGGACCCAGGAAAGAGCAAGCGGCTACCACGTTCGACTGCGGATGCCCATGCCCCATCAAGCCCGAATTCGACAAGTTCTAGATCGCCCGTCACCAACAACCCCAATGGGTCCTGTAATGACAGAGTATGCCGAGAGTATTTTGCGTAATCGGGCAGGGGCGGCAAAATCGCCTCACCACCACACGCTTCGGCCAAGACGGCCAAGGCAAAACGACTGAGCGCTTCTTCTTGCGCCAAGCGATCGGCAGCCCCTTTCTCAAAATGCAAATCGAATAATCTATATTCTTGCGGCAGACGCAACGCGATAAAACTGCGGTCCTCTCCCCGCCGCGACCGACTCGTCGCCAAAGCCGCTGTCACACCCACTCCGACGATTCCCTCCTCCACCCCAGTAAATCTCCGGGCCCTGGCAAAAGCCCTGTCCGCCATATCCCTCGCCGTTTGCGCGGTCACTCGATGGGGACCGGCCGATCCCAAATAAGCCGCCAAGGCCTCTTCTCGATAAGGCACTTGCACTTCTATCACCGAAGCCGATGCCCCGGGATGATTGAGCAGCCAACTCGCTAGTTCGCCCCCACCGCCCGTAGCAGCCAAGGCCAATTGGCCACCACCTTGCAATAGGGATTCGACCTGCTGCCAAATATCTCGATCGACACGCAATTATTTTAACCCGCGAAAAAATCGATAGCGCTACGGACACCCCACCCCGTCAAGAAGAGACCGCTGAACACATTGAGCAACACTAACGGCCAGCCCATCCGCAAAGGCTCTGGCAAGAAGCGGCGATCGGTCCAGACCATCAGCAAACACCAGAGACCACAAGTGAGCACCCCGCCAAAAATCGCCGCCGGAGTTACGATCGTCACTGGGTTCCCACCCATCCACATAATCGCTACGCCGCCTATGCCGCAATAGCCCACGACCCAAGGACGCAAACTATCCACAGACGCCTCACGCACCCGGCGAACGATCGGCCGGAAACATTCGTGGGTGGTGCGGGCATAGAGTTCGTAAGCCGCCATAATCGTGCCGAAGAACGCGGTAAATACACCGAACTGATAAAAGTAGACTAACGCTGGGTGCATGCGCACGAGAAAATCAGCCTGCACCGAAAGCAATTTCATACCCTCCGGTACTATATGTTGCGGTCGCAACACCGCCGCACCCAAAATCACAAAAGCCATTGTAAAGATGACGACGCAGGCGAAGGAGACCGAAGAATCGATCATCGGTGCGCGCAGCCAAGCTTTTCCCAGATTGACATTAGCTGTATCGGCCGCAATCTCAACTCCGTCGGCCGTATCTTCCACCGTACGTCCCATCAACCCCCAAGCCTTTTCCCGTAGCATGCCGATATAACCGAAATAATCCTGCGTACCACCGCCGATCGCCCCCAAATAAACGCCCATTTCGACAATCGCCGACCGCGCCGCCACCGCTGGGTATTTACTCACTAGCCAGGGTTCGTACGCTGGTATCTTCGGCACGATTGTGCCCATAAGGACCGCTAGCCAATCCGGTTGTGACGCCGCCGCCGCGGTCAGGATCGAAAGCAATAATACACTGACTACGATCGTTTGAAATTTCTCCAATGCCCCATAGCTCTGAATCATGGTAATCGCGATAGCCAAGACTACAAAAGCCGTTCCCCAAACTCGGGCGTCACCCCATATATCGAGCCCTTCGAAACCCAGGATCCAAACCGTTAGTCCCCCGAGCATTTTGGGCAACCCAGACAGCCAAAGCGGAAAACAGAGCACCGTCATAATTGCCAAGAGCCATACCGCCCACCCCTGCGGTCCGGGCAAATATTTCCAGCGCTCGATCGGATGCTCACCGGTCAGTGTGATATAACGCGCCGCAGTGTAGACCTGCACGAATTTCATCAGCCCCCCGCCGACAAAACACCACAGCATTGCATAACCGAACACCGCCCCGCCGCGCGAGGCAAAAACCGTTTCGCCGCTGCCGATCGTCACTGATGCGATAATCGCACCAGGCCCGAAAATGCGCAGCATGGCACCAAAACCGCGCGCCTTTAGCTCGTCGCTGAGTTCGGGATAGCGCATCGCTTCGCTCATGAAAATAGCTCCTTATTCTCTCGCTTGATTGCCCGTATGATATCGCTCAACCTACTGCTTGTCAAATAGTTGTGACACAACCATATTCTACGTTTTCACCACTGGGAGAGTTAAATGAGCATCAGCAAGGCCATCGCGCCCGTAGCCGGCT
>DQLG01000564.1 GCA_015660315.1 Candidatus Latescibacterota bacterium | reverse complement strand
TGCGTTGCACAAAGTCGTCCAGGGTCCCTCACAGATTGCTCGGATCGTCGGTGTACACCGCACGACGATTTCACGCGAAAAATGAAACCCTACGTCAGCAACAACACCCCAAGCGCGTTTCGTCCAACACTGCGTATAAAGGCTCGATTCCCCACCGGATTTCGCTAGATGACCGTCCCGCTATCGTCGATGAAAAAACTCGAATCGGTGATTGGGAAGTCGATCTGATGATGGGTGGTCACGGCGGGGGTGGCCTGCTAACTCTAGTGGACCGAAAAACTCGCTTCACTCGCATTGAACCCGTCCTTTCGCAGCATGCGGATCACGTCGCCGACGTAATCATAAGGGCGTTGAGTGATATCAAAGATCAAGTCCATACGCTGACGATGGACAACGGAAACGAATTTGCCCAACATGAAAGAGTCGCTAAAACCCTACAGACCAAGATCTATTTTGCCCACCCGTATTGTGCCTGGGAGCGCGGTGCCAACGAAAACACCAACGGGCTATTGCGCCAGTATTTCCCCAAGGGCACTAACTTTAAGAGGATCACTCAAGCTAAAATTCAACGGGCTGAAAATCGACTCAATAACCGACCCAGAAAAGCACTGGAGTTTCGATTGCCAAAGGATATCTTTCAACACGATAAAACATAAACACTAAACGTGCACTTCAGAGTTGAAACCACAGCGTCGAGCGTCTCTTTGGCGAGCAATGCGCGATAGTCGGTGTAGGCTGTCGCATTGCGCTCTTTGGCGACGGTCTTTGCGCTTGCTTCGTCGAGGTCGGCGACGGCGGTGCGCAAGGTGGTCACGTATCTTTGCCTTCCGCCATCAGTCGCTGTTTAAGTTGGGTTTGGCTCTCGTAGATCGAGCCGCCTAGTCCTGGGCGCACAACTTCTGGCATCGGCACCTCAGGGACGTCGGTCCAGCGGGGTTTAGTCGGTGGTTCGCCGCGCAGCATAAAGGAGTTGAAGATTGCGAAATCTTGGATGGGGAATTCCCTGAGCCGCCAGGAGTCGGCGGCGGCGTATTGTTCGAGGTAGAGACGGCGGGAGCGTTCGGGGTTGCTATTAGGGCGGGAGGCGTGCAGGGTACGGCAATGGTGGATCGAGATGTCGCCGGCTTTGAGTTCGATGGGCACTACGGGGCTGGGGTCGAAATCTGGATCACTGACGGCGCCGACGAAGACATCGTCCTGATGGTGGCTGTAGATGGGGCCGCGGTGCGAGCCGGGCACGACGAGCAGGCAGCCGTTATCCTCGTCCATATCATCCAATGGCACGCCGACGACGAGAATGTCGTCGTTGGTGCGCGGGGTAAAGGCGTAATCCTGGTGCCATTCGACCGCACTGCCGAAACCCGCGCTTTTCATATTGAGCTTGCTGCCGAAATGGCGGATGCCTGGGCCGATGAGTTGTTCGAGTATATCGAGCACGTTGTCGTCGCGGAAGGTCTTATCAAAGGTCGGATGATGCCGTTCGGGGCTTTTAAGCCGGCGTAGCCGCGGCTTCTCGGCGCTGTGTCCTGGTTCGAGATCAAAGAGGTCGGTATGTTCGGTGGTTTGCCGCGATTTTTCGAGGAATTCGTCGGAGACTTGGCGCAGTGCGGCAATTTGTTCCTGGGGGATAATATCGTTAACGGTGATATAGCCGTCTCGGTGGTAGGCATCGACTTGCTTTTGGTTCAACATGGACTATCTCGCCGGTTGAAGTTTGACAGTTTGTGCATTAGGCCATATGTAATATATGAATTCGCTAGGACGAATGCCTGTTAGTTTATTTTCCGTCACGATGAAAGAGCCGTCTTGTTATATTTTCTCGCCTTTGTATTTCCTCCCGCCGCCGTTATAATGCGCGGTAGAGTTTTTCAAGCTTGGCTCAGCGCGGCTTTATGGGCAATCGCCCTCGTGTCGATTTTGGTCGATGTCGGCGTTTACGCCCTGCCACTGTGCATCGCGCATGGCCTCTTTGTGGTCTATTGGTATAAAGAGGATCATCGCTAGTAGCAGGAGTCCGGCGGGCAAACACCTTAGGTTGCGCGTTTATGCGCGCCGGAATGGGCCAGTCCCTCTGCTGCGCTTGCTTGGGCGTAGTGGCAATAAGTGTTTCGGTAACGAGTGATCCGAGTATCATTGCCAGTATTGCGATAGAATTTCGCGCGCTGCTTCCAACTGGATATCTGCTTCAATCAATCGCTTTGAGCGTTTCGGTTTGCCTGTCGCTGCGGGCGAGAGCGATGGCGAATAGCGCGCGGCTGACGAGGCGGATCATTTGCGGTGTTATCATGGAAAGATAGATTTGCATGACGAGTTGGACACCTTTCTTAACGTACCTCCTTATTACACGAAATTGCACGAATAATTATTGCTTAGATTGTATTCGTCTAAAGGGTGTTGTATCTCTGGATGCCGCGTACAGGGCCTCGTCGGATCAGCAAAAAGAGTCGCCGAGGCTGGTTGGTGGACCGGATCATGTGGTCAAAGAACAGGAGTCGGGTTATGCAGAATAACCGCGCCGGCTGGGCGCAAATAGATATCACGCCGCCCTTGGGGCTGCCGATGGGTGGACGCGGATCACGATTTACCCCGGGTGCCGCCGTATTGGATCCACTGCTGGCACAGGCGTTAGTGCTCGAAGACCAGACAGGGCAGCGGATGTTGTGGGTCTCGATGGATATGATCGGTATGTCGTATCATGCGACGGCCGAGTTTCGCTACGAGTTGATGGCGGCGACGGGCATTCCCTTTGATGCCATCGTGATAAACGCTTCGCACACGCACAGTGGGCCGATGACTGGGTTTGAGGGCTATGCGACTTTGCAGCCGAAGCCCGAACAAATGAAAGCTTATGAAACGGGTCTGATCGCCAAGACGGTGCGTATGGCGCACGAGGCGATCGCGCGGTTGGCACCGGCGAAGGTGAGCGTACATCGCGGGCTATCGGCTATCGGTATCAATCGCCGGCGGCGCGACCCGGCGGGACAGATGGGCATGGGGCCGGATCCGGAGGGCTTTTACAATAGGGATTTATGGGTGCTGGATGTTGTGGTGGCTGATGCGCGTTCGATCATCTTTTCGTATGGGTGCCATCCAGTATTGGTCTACGGTTATGCCTACGACAGTATTTCGGCGGATTGGCCGGGCGTATGCCGCAATCGTTTGCAAGAAGCGCTCGGCGGCGATGTACAAGCACAGTTTATCCAGGGTTTGGCCGGCAATGTGCGCCCGCGTCAGGTGGCGGATCTGGATCAGGGAATTTTCCGCAAACCGACTACGGCGCAAGACCATATGGCGGCAGGGGCGCAATTGGCCGATGATGTGTTGTCGGCATTGGGAACTGGTGGCGAGGCGCTCGACCTTGAGTTGGCGGCGGTGGCCGGTTTTGCTTTGGCGCCACGGGACCTCGACAAGGCGCCGTCGTTGGAATATTGGCAGGAGTTGGCATCGAGCGACGATGAACTCAACCGCAATGTCGGTGCGTATTGGGCCGAGCGCATTGTAGCCGGTTTGCCGCCAATGCCCGTAGTGCCTTGGAGTGTTGGTCTGATGCGCTTGGCGAAGGGGCACCAGATCGCCTGGATGTCGGGGGAGCCGTTGGCTGAATGGTTGCGTCATTTGCGCGACTGGCTGGATGATGAAGGGCTGGTCGCCTGGGGGTATTGCCAAGACGGGAGGTGTTATATGCCGACGGATGAAATTATACCCGAAGGCGGCTATGAGGTCGGGCCGTCGAATACGTATAACAAAAGCGGGCCGACGCCCTTTGCAGTGGGCATCAATAAAGCGGCAAGGGAAGCTTTTCTGAAACTAGCCCAGCAAATAAAGATCTGTTAGGTCTGCTCACGAGTAAAATGACTGACTACGGCAAAGGTCAGCACATTAAAACACAAACCCCAAGCTCCGGTGTCGATCATCGTCTTCATACTGCCGAGCACGTCTTTTAGCGCTTCGCCGGCGAGCATGGGGAAGAAGGGGCTGAGAAAAAAGATGGTCGTTAGGCCGACGCATAAGCCTGCGATCGCGCCCTGGCGCGTGCCCCGGCGCAGATAGAGCATATCGACGGTCAGCGGCAATAATTGCGTGGAAAAGGCGATGGCCAACAGACCGAGGACGACGATCATGCCGAGCGGATTGCTCTCGGAGCGGTGGGCTAATATCACTAAAAAGAGTGCCAAGCATGTTACGGCGGTGATGATCAAACGGCCGATCCAGGTCTTTTCGCGCTGCGAGGCTTGTGGGCGGATAAACTGGTCGTAGATATCGTGGGTGAGCAGCGCGCTGAGCGCGTGCAGGTTGGAGTCGGCGGTGCTCATGGCCGCGGCCATGATGGCGACTAAGATTAGCGCAGCCAAAACGGCGCCCAAAGACCCGAGCAATTCGGGCAGGTGGTTTTTCAAGACCACGACTAAAATCTGGTCGAATTCCCCGGCGGTTTGTCCCACCGCAGGGTGCGGCAGGATTTTGCCCGCCGCGTCGATGAGATAGGCGCCGGTGCTATCGGTCAGAGGATAGAGCACTTGGCCGCCGATACCAACCAACATGACCCCGAAAAAAAAGCAGAGCGTCAAGACGGCGGCGAAGATCAGTGCGCTGCGGCGCAATACCTGGCTCGAACGTGCGGCGTAGAAGCGCATCCATTGGGCGGGCTGGATCATTGAACCCAATGAGGCGAAGAGCGAGGCGGTGAAGAGGATTTCCGGGGTCCAGCGGCCAGAGGTACCCGGCGCCGATAGCGAGCGGGTCGGTAGTTTGGCTACCTCCGCAAAAAAGTTTACCGGGCCACCTAGGACCCAGACGGCGGCGATGCCGGCCAATAACATGCCGCCGACCAGCAAACTGCCTTGCACCACATCGGTCCAGGCGACCGAGCGCATGCCGCCGATCATGATATAGAGCATGGTGACCAACGCCAAAAGACCGGCGCCGATTTCAAAGGCGTCGGTGCCTGGAAAGAGTTGTTGCGACAGAATGCCGCCGGCTTGGATCTGCATTACGACATAGGGTACGGCGTAGAGCAGGCCGACGAAGGCGACCAATAGCCGCAGGCCGACGCGGCTTTGGTAGTGGGCCGAGATCATGTCGGCGGGGGTGACATAGCCGTGTTGGCGGCCTGCTTTGCGGATGCGATCGCCAAGCAGGTAGATGGCGACGCCGGCGACGGGCACGTTGAGGCTGAATAGGGCGAAGACTACGCCGTCGCGGTAGACCATGCCGGGCGCGCCGAGCAGGGCGAAGGAGCTGAAGAAGGTGGCCATGATGGTTAGGGCTGAGACGACCCAACCCTGCGAGCGGCCGGCCAGATAATAATCCTCTTCGCTCTCGCCCTGGCGGCGGCGGTACCCCTGAATGCCGAAGAATAGCAATAGCAGCAGATAGAGGCCGAGCACGATATAGGGTATTGAACCTAGTCCGGTGGTTTCAGGCATCATCGTCTGCCCGCCATAAGTGTTTATAAGCGTAGAGGATCACGGCGAATTGTACCACATACCAGCAGAGCCCCCAGACGTATATGACCGGCAGGCCGAACGCGAGGAAGTCGGCTTTGGGGTCGAGCGGGTCAGGGTTGATCAGGTACAGACCCGGTCCTGCGCCCATAAAGACAGCGAGCAGAAAAAGGAAAATGAGCAAGTTGCGGATGTTGTTCATGCTTGTTCTATTGTTTCGGGCAGCGGCTGGCCGGCCAATTGCATGAGTTGTGCGACAAAGCGGTAGGTAATGCCCCAGAGCAAGGGCCTGTTCGGTCCCAACAGGTCGATCGCGGGTAGGTGGCGTGAAAAGCCGCGGTTGGCGAAAGTGCGGCTGAGTTGTCGGGCCGGATCGGTCAGGTTGCTGAAGGGCTGCCAGAAGGCGGTAGTGACCTCGTCGTTGAGTTGCAATTGATTGGCCTTTTCTACTCGATAGACAAAGGCGGCGACCTCGATGCCGAAGGTCTGGGTCGTGAGATCGTCGAGGCGGCCCAGGTAGTGGTCCGCCCGCAGTTCGAGGCCGATCTCTTCGCGTGTCTCGCGTTCGGCGGCTTCGCGCAGATCGGCGTCACTCGTTTCAACTCGACCGCCGGGAAAGGCGATATCTCCGGACCAAGGGTCGCCCTTTACGCGGGCGCGCTCGATAAAGAGCAACTGCGGGCTTGCACCTTCCTGTAAGATCGCGGCGACGGCGCTGCCAGGAGTTTTGGCGGTGACCGGAGTGCGCGTGGCGAGGGCGCGATGGATGTCGTTGAGGGGGTTCACTGGGTGAAAAGGTCGAAGACATTGCTGAGGGTTGAACTGTCGGCTGCGTCGACTTCGCTATGACTGTAGCGATTATAGATCACCGTGCTGAACTTGCGATTCTGTATGTCGAAGATTTTACTCGAAAAGCCGCCAACGGTGCGAATTTCGCCGATATCGCAATCGCGGTGGCCGCACTTGGCGCATGCGAAATTTAAGGTGTCCATAGAGCGAGCCCCTCAGAGCTTGATGATGAAAGCAGTAGCGCGGCCTGGACGCAGACTGCGAGCGCGCGGAAAAGTATAGGTGCCGTAGTCGGTCAGCGTGAAGTGGTGCAGGGGCAGGGTGCCGTGCAAGACTTGTAGCTCGATGCGCGCAGAGTGGGCACTCTTTGTAATTTTGCAGGTGCCCCAGGCGTAGCCGGTGGACCAGAAAGCGGTGCCGTCGCGCGGGGCAAAATGCATTTGCCGCTCGACGCCTGAATAGCGGAAGCCGGTCAGGGCCAAGACAGCGGCCCAAGAGACCATCGCGCGGGCGTAGTGGTGGCCGCACTCGGCTTCGTCGAAGGGGCTGCGTTTGCGGCCGTCGTAGCGGTCGCGGATATCGCGGATGGCCTGCAGGCCAGTTTTTTCCTGACCTTCATAGAGCATGCCAATGGCCGCGGTATATTCGAAACCGGTCATGACCTCGGTGAAGTAGGGGAAGGGATTGTGTGGCCGCTCGCCGGGATAGCTGGCCATCAGCAACGCGGCCTCATCGTCGAGGGCATAGCTGCGCATGCAGTTGAAGTGTTTTTTGAGCGGTGCGCGGCGGTTGTATTTCCAGATGCTTTTGAGGGTTTTGCGCACGTGGCGTTTGTCGGCTAGATAGCCGAGCCCACAGATATGGGCCAGCAGTTGGCCGATGAGCTGGTCGACCAGACAGCCGGGGCCGAGCTGGTAGTCGGGGTTGCCAAGTACTTTTCCGCCCATGCCGAGTTGCAGGCTGGTGGCCACGTCTGACGCGCGGCGCGGCGGTTTGATCAGGTGTTCGTAGTATTCGCCATTGAAGAGATGTTCGTCGAGCCAGCGCGAACCCTGGTCGAAGAGCGTGCGGCAGCGCCCGGCGAAATTCGGGTCGTCGAGATAGTTTGCCATTTCTTCGGCGGCGCGCAGGGCGGCCAGATACCAGAAACCCATCTGCGGATTGGGGCCGTAGTATTCGACATCCATGGTATTGTGCTGGCAGCCTTCCATCACGCCGTCCTGGTCGGCGTCCCAGCCGCCCTTGATCCAGCAGAATTCGAGTGCTTTCACCACCTGTGGGTAGAGTTTTTGTAAAAAGGCGTCATCACCCGAGAGCTGCCAGTCGCGGAAGACCTTGACTATGCAGCCCATCTGCCCGTCGGCGGCGGCCTTGTCGAAGTCCAGGGCGCGGCTGAGCGGCAGATAGACGCGGAAGCTCATCATGCCGTCGGCGCGCATCGCGTGCAGGAATTCTATTTCGCGCATTGAGCGAGAAAGGTCGCCAAAGAGAAAGGCGGTGGCCTGCTCGTAGTTCCAGACGTGGGTACACGATCCGAGACAGCAGCCCGAATCGTCGCCGCAGCCCTCCCAACCGAAGAAGTGGCCGTCGGGGGTGCGGAAGCAGGTTTGCGAGCGCAGGGTGCTCAAATTGGCGAGTGCGGATTCTTTGACCTCGTGCGGCAGATCGCTTTGGCAGAAGGCGCTGACAAAGCTGAGGGTCTGTTTTTCGAGTCTATTGAGCTGTGGGGCGATTTTGGCGGCGGCGTCCCAGGCGTCGCTAAATTGCGTGGTATAATAATTGCCGATGAGGTCTTCGTCGCCGCAGCAATCGTCCTTGCCCGGAGTCCAGGTCATGCGATTGGGGAAGTGCCAGGTAAGCAGAAAGGTGATGGTCTTGCTCTGGCCGGGAGACAAGGCGGTGGAGACGGCGAGCGAGGCCATGGGGGCATCCTGGCCGTCGCTGCGGCGATTTTCGAGCTGGCCGTCGTGGGAAAAGTCGTCCCAGAAATCCAATAGCGAGGTGCCCCAGCCGGCCTTGAGCCAGGCGGTGCGGGCGCTGAGTCCGCTGCGGGCGGTGGTGCTCAGTGCCAGCGAACCCCATTGCGCGGATCGTTGGTCGACGTCGCGCGAGTCCAAAAAGAGGCCGCTGATGTTTTTGCGTTGGCGGAAGCGGTTGCGATTTTTATCGGCGGCGCCTTCTGTGCCGTCGCTGCCGACGAAGTTGGGTAGGGAGCCGCAGACGGCGACGTCGATTTTATTTTGCGTCGGGTTGTGCAGGTGGTAGCGCAGCACGGCGACCGGCAGCCCGCTGGCGTCGGCATCCGTCGGCACGAGCGGGTTGAAGGCCTCTAGACGCACGCGGACGGGCACATGCGGGTCGGAGAGTTGCACTTGGCCCAAGGGATAGGCGGCGGCAAATGAGCAATCGGCGAAGCGCGGCAGGCCATGGTTGGCCGAGTCGCTGCCCGAGGCACCTTCGTATAGGCTCAAGTCGAGCGGGCCTTCGAGTGCTCGGGTGACCGCCTCGCCGCCTTTGGGTTTGCTCCAGAGGGCGAAGAAGGGTTTGCCGGAGAAGCGTTCTCCGGGAATGAATCCCTTGGCCGGGCGGTTGACTATTTCCCAATCGCGCAGGTCGCCCCGGCCGCCCAAGGAGACGGTGCCAGTGCCGATACCGCCCAAGGGTAGAGCAATGCGGGCGAGGTGGTCGCAGTCGTAGGTTTTGAGCACGGGCCAGTCTTTGTTGAGCTTGTCGATGATAGTTACTTCCGCTTGGGTTGGATAGATTTTACACTTGAGTTGGATAGAGTTTACGATATGGCTTATTGGGCAGCAAGGGGTTCTATATGTTGTTCCTAGTTGTGCGATGGCAAAATGGGGGAATGAGAATATGAGATTCGCTACATTCCATTTGATGACCCGGCCTGATGGGGCGACCAGTCAGCAGATTGTAGTAGAGACTCTTGCCGAAGCGGAGTTGGCTGAGGAACTGGGTTTTGATCGGGTTTGGCTCACCGAGCACCACGCCTCTGATCACGGTATCTGCTCCGCGCCTTCAGTTTTTGCTGCGGCGCTGGCGGCGCGTACTACCCGTATCGGCATCGGCTACGCGGGAAGCCGTGCGCGTTCCGACCGAAATGCTGTTGCGGCGGCTCAATAAGATCGCTACGGTGGATGGTGTAGGTACGGGTGGGGCCTTTGAGGAAGGTTTGGCGCAAGGAGTGGAGGATTATTTATCGTCGCGTGTCATTGCCGGCGCGCCGGATCGGGTGGTCGAGGAGCTACAGCAGTTGGCCGAAGCGGGTTGCGGCGAGGTGTTGTGCTGGTTTCGCTGGGGGACGATGGATAGTATCGAGGCTAGGACGTCGATGGCACGCTGTGCTGCGGAGGTCGTGAGTCGATGTGAAGAGTTGTGAGTTATGAACACTCTCAATCGAGGAATTTTATGCCGGTATCAAAGTCATTGAATTAGCGTGATAGCGGCGTCTATAATTGGGGTCGTAAATTATGAGTGTGAATAAAGTCGTGCCGTTTTTCGCGGTGAAGGATATGGTGCAGTCTGTCGCGTTTTATATCGAAGGGCCCGGGTTTGAATTCGAATTCAAATGGGAGAAGCATGGATTACTGCAATTCTGCAATTTACAGATCGGGGTGCGAACCTGATGTTACAGCAATTCAAGACGGAGGGGCACGACGCACGGAAGTTCAGCGACAACAAGAGCGAAGGCGTGTCGTTGTATTTTTTCTGCGATGACGCCGTCGGGTTTTATCGCGATGTGCGGCCGCGCGGCATCGTCGCCTCTGAACCGCATATCGGCAATGATTGGTGGGTGACCTCCCTATCCGAT
>DQLG01000099.1 GCA_015660315.1 Candidatus Latescibacterota bacterium | reverse complement strand
TTTGCGGTTCTTTAATTCGCTAAAGAGGGTCAAGGACAATATTACCGACGCCCGGCGCGAGCCGACGCCGAACCTACAGACTATTTCCCTGGCCAATGTCGAGGATATATTGCCGGCTAGGGATACCTGGGTGAATTCGAGTTATGTGCAATTCGATTACGAGCCCTTTAAGCAGTTGAATGTAGTCAACAAGATCAAATACAACTTTTACAACCAGCAGGGGCAGGCCTTCAAAAGCGGTAGCGCGCCGATTCTCAATAGCAGTACGCACTTTTTTGGCTTGATCAACAAGGCGGATTATACCTACGAAATTGGCAATCTCGTTTTGCAACCCAAGATAAAAAGCGAATACCTCAATCAAACGGCCTTCTTGCATAACGATCCCGATCGCAAGGAATGGATGGGGATTGGCATTGTGCAAACTCGACTGCCGGTGTTGAACAACTCCTTCGTCGAGAGCGGCGTGGAGTATTCGATCTTTCGCGAGTTGGAATTGGACGAGGATGGGTTGCTGGCTAATGGCCCGGCCCAGGAAACGGGCGATTTCCGTAATCTGGTACTGGCGCTGCAATGGACGACCCTCGGACATTATCTCGGTTACAAACTTACCACCCAATTCGGTTTTAGCTACACCAAGTTATGGGAGGAGGCCGTGATATTAGGGGACAGGGGTTTGGTGAGGAAAAATGAGAGCAGGTCTTTTGGCTCTACTTTTATTTCGGTGTATGCCGGCGTAGAATAATGCAACCTAACTCTAACTCTGTCATTCGGTCGATCGGCCGAATCAATCGCTACCGCAACAAGGCTGGCCCTATTGCTGCGTGGTGTGCT
Organism: Candidatus Latescibacterota bacterium; assembly: GCA_015660315.1. GTDB lineage: Bacteria > Latescibacterota > UBA2968 > UBA8231 > UBA8231. Next base: position 4,365 of record DQLG01000099.1, on the reverse strand, counting down.
GGGCTATGCCTGATTGCCGGGGTAGGGCTGGCGGGCGCCCAGCAGGACTACGGCAATCGCCTGGGGATAAACGAATTGGACCGGGTCTCCTATTATGCTACCGGGCCCGGCATGCAAAAATCGACGTTTGCCCCTTCGCTAAAACGCTGGTATATGCCGCAGGAAGTGGCCGACGAATATCGTTGGCAGTGGGATTACACCAACTACGCCAAGGACAAGTTCCGCCGTTATTCCTCTACCAAACAGGAAGGCGATTATTTCTACGACTTGTACGGGCGCTATCTGACGAAAGGCTGGCTGGTCTATGATTGGCGACAGCGACAGCCTACCAGTTCCCAGGGATCGGGCGTGCTCAAACCCTCTGGCCGCTATGATAGTTGGTTCAACAACTTACTCGTCTCCACTGATTCCAAAGGCCAGCACCATCTGTCGGTGACGATTGGCGATGAAATCAATACGACGCTGACGCCCATGACGCTGCGTAAAACCCGGTTTAATGGGGTTCAGTTCGATTATGCCGCTGATCGCTTGCAAGCCACCGCCCTCATGTCGAGGATCAGCTTGCCGGTGCACCAAATTGCCCCGGGTGTACGCGTTCCCATCGTGACGGAGAATTTTACCAATCTGCTCGGTTTCAGAAGTGTTTGGAAAGTGCACGACGCCGTGCAACTGGGCGCGACCTTCGTCAATGCGCATAACGACCGAGGCCAGTCTGATCGCGGCGGCAACCCCTTTAAAGGCAAGCTGACCAGCGGCCAATTGGAAGACCGTATCAACTGGATTCTCGTGCGGATATCGGACGACTCCCCCGAGGATGGAACAGGTGGCCCAACGGTTTTCAGTCGGGATATCGAGATATACACTAAGATCGGCGACCGGGACACGGTCCTAGTCGGCAGTGAGATCGGCTTTCTGCCGCAAGTGGAGGGCGGACTTACGCGCAATGGTTTTCCCGTTGCCGAAGGGGCTGGTAGTGAGGGAGAGATTACCTATAGGTATAACTTCTCCTCACTGGATCCGGAAGTTATAGCGCTAGAAGACATTATTCAGGATGCCGATCTGGTAAACAATATCACCGGAGTGAAGTTCCGCTTCCTGTTGAACAATGATTATCGCGTTGATGTGACCTCGGATGTGCAGACGGATAATGAACCGTTGGGAGCGCAATCTCAATTTCTGAATGTGGCACGGGCAGCGGATAACGTCAAAGACAACTCCAATCAGCGGTGGGTGGTATTTGACTACGGCTTGCCGACGGCCACGCAGATCTTTGGTTTCAGTCTCGAGGTTACCGATTGGGCCGGATTCCAGATATACGGCGAGTATAATATCAACCACCAGTTCAGGCAGTATCCGAATCTCACCCGCAAGGCGCACCGCAGCTCGTCTGGTATATTGGGCAATGGGGCGGCGACAGGATGGATGCTCAACATCGCCCGAAATTTTCATCCATATTTCTTTTTTGGCGAGGCGTTCGGCATGGACGCCGAGTACAATTCCACGGCATTTCTCGCAGACCAGGGCGGGCGGACCGATTATAGCGACGATGAAGAAGCGCGCTCGGAATTTGTCTACGACTTGGTCGACGACAACGACGATAACGATCTCCGGCTCGACCAACGGCGCGACAAGGAGGGGCTGGCCGATGGAGCCGTGTTTCCCGGTCTTGACGAGAATAACGATTTCATTTCTGATTTCAACCAGAATAACACCTCCGTGCGTCCTAATTTAATACCCGACTATGAGGAGCAGTTCTTGCGCCACTATGTCGATCGCCCGGAATTCGTCTTCGCCCTGGATTTAAACAATAATGGTTGGGGCGAGCGCTTCGAAAATGACGACGAGCCGGACTATCCTTATAAGCGGGACCGTCGTGGCTATAATGTCTATGGGGGAGCGTGGTTGACGCCGGAATTGAAATGGATGGCGGGACAAGAACGAGTGCGGCGTCTGTCGACCGGCGAGAAGAATTTGACTCGCTACGCCCTGCTGGCGTATGAGCGCGATTTTCCCAGGGCGGGCAATGCGACCTTTTACAATATGTTCAAGTTGGTGCAGGACAATATCGCCGACGACTTGGTGCAATGGGTGGAAGCCCGGCCCGAACTGGGGCGACCGCTGGATACGCCCGGGTCGATGCAGCCGATCAGCGACCCGCTGGCGATGCGCGATGCTCTGGTCAACAGGTTGTGGGCAGGATTCGAGGGCAAGACCTATAAGGGCGTCAATACCGAGAGCAAATTCATCCACGAGTTCATCCGCCAGCGAGATGGAAACGCTCGCGATAGAACCGGTCGTCAGATTGCCCGCAATACGCGGCGCATGGGGCTAATCAACAGAATTGACTACTCTTTTCCGCTGGGCAGGATTGCTATCAAACCGCGCTTTAAGCACGAACTGTTCATGGACGATACGCCCTATAATATAGGCCGTTTCCTCGGTGATCCGACCGCTGAGCGCCAGGACTGGAGCGGGATTTTTTCCCTATTGCTCCAGCGTCCTTTTTTGAACCATGTAGATCTTCATGTCGGGTTGGAGCGGTTGGTATTTCGCGATTTTACCCAGGACGAAGTCTTGGCGAGTGAGCAAGTTCCCGGTCTACTTCCCGGCGCTACGACGGGTGATTACGACGAAACATCGCTCGCCGTACAGCTCTCCATCAGCACGCCGTATCTGGGCTATACCCTGAAAACTTTGCTGGGGATGAGAGTGAGCAGAAGAACGCTTGAACTCTTTGCACAGCCGAACGCGAGGGAGACGAGTGCGCTCTCCTTCGTGACGGTCTACGGCAGTGTGCGCTAAGTCTGAACTTGCATAAAGCTATAGCGTTGGTTTGCCGCATTTACAACACGGATTGATTGGTATTTTTTAAGTCCCTCCTGCTGATTCAGAAGGCGTTGATATTTTAGTTGCTCCACCAATTCACCCAACGAGATTGTGAGTCTATTAATAACATGAAAATGTACCTGCAACTGCTTTGTATTGGCATCGTGCTGGCTCTGGCGAGTTGTGCGAAGGATGCGCAAGATTTGGAAGACCCTGTTTTGGCTGAAGTAGGGGATAGCCGGATAACTGCATCACAGCTAGTCGATTTCGAACAGCGTCTACCCGAGGAATTGAAGACAAAAAAAACCGGTCTGGACGGTTATCGCGATTATCTGCAGACGATCATCGATAAAGAGATATTCCTCCAGGAGGCCATTAAAAGAGAGCTTGATAAAACGCCTGAGGTGGCGCAGAAATTGCGCAAAAAAAAAGAAGAGCAGGTGTTGAGGTTACTGTTCAAACGGGAGTTTGTTGACAAGATAAGGGTGGAGGAACAGGAATTACAAGATCTCTACGAGTTGGCGGAAAAAGATACCGAGATAAAGCTGCGTCTTATTATTGTTGCAACCAAGGCGGAGGCCGAAGGGATCCTGCAAAGCCTGAAGGGGGGCAAGGATTTCGCCGAGTTGGCGCTCGGCCGGTCGTTGCACGAGTCGACGGCGCCACAAGGCGGTGAATTGCAGGGTTATCTGACCCCCAATCGCATTCCGGTATATCTAAAAAAATTCATCGATGTACTCACCGTTGGTGAATACTCCGAACCAATTCTCTTACCCAATGCGCAGTTCGGTATTTACCAGATTACCGATGCCCGCCCCGTTAGCTTTGCCACGGTGCGCAACGAGTTGTCTGCCAAACTGAGAGAGCAAAAGACGGCCGAATTAGTCGAGGCGTTCCTACAGAAATTGCGAGCCGAAATCAACCTGCAGGCCAACGCCGAGACATTGCAGTTACTGCAGGAATGGGTCGGCGCGGGGCGTAGGGAGTTTACCGCCGCTGAACGCGACAAGCCACTCTATGAGTTCAGCGATGGGCGTGTCGATGTGGGCGATTTTTGGGATTACGCGGAGCAACTCGATATGGGTTTCTCGGGAGATGTGGCCGAATCCGTACGGTGGTTCGCCGAAGATGTATTCTTGCCTCGCACGTTATTTCTGCAAGCGGCCTACGCAAAGGGGATCGACCGCGACGCGCAGCTAGTGCAACAGCAACAACGCCGCAAAAATGCGCTATTGCTGTTGGCACTGAGGCAGACGGCGGTCAAAGATCAGATTGTCGTAAGCGAGCAGGCCGTCAAGCGTTTTTACGACGAGCGTCCAGAGCTTTTCACGGCCCCGGAAGAGGTCACGTTGCAGGAGATAATGGTAAAAACCCGTGACGAGGCCGTCGTGCTCAAAGAGCGGATCGCAGCGGGCGAGGAGATGGGGGCGCTGGCCGACGAATATACGCTGCGCGCTCAAGGCAAGGGCGAGGCAGGAAAATTTCATATTCATGCCTTCGAACAGCCCTTTTACCGGGAATTACTCGACGCGGTGCGCA
>DQLG01000376.1 GCA_015660315.1 Candidatus Latescibacterota bacterium | reverse complement strand
TCATAATCCGCCGCGACCACCCCCGCCGTAACCAATTCGGCCGATTGTGTCAGCGGTGGCAGAGCCGTGCCTGCAATGGCGTCGAAATGACCATCAGCCGTATTCTCGTAGAGCGCCGTCGCGCCTATATTGGACACCAACAGGTCAAGATCACCGTCGTTGTCAAAATCCGCCCACACCGCCCCGGTGCTGCTGATCGTCCCCTCCACACCGGCCGAGACTTCGGAGAAATGCCCTTCGTCATTCGCATAGAGGCTATTGAGCCCGCCTCTGGCTCGGACCATAAACACGTCGAGATCGCCGTCGTTGTCGTAATCAGCCGGCAAGGCCGCCACGCTCGCCCCCTCGTCGATAAGTCCCGTCTCTCGTGCGACCTGACGATAAGTTCCTCTCTCGTTGCGATAGAGCAAATTGGCGAAACCGAGGCTGCTCACATAGAGATCCTGGTCGCCGTCCGCATCGTAATCGAAAGGCACCGCGCCAAAACTCTCCTGACCCGAGCGCAGAGCACTATGCGATTCGCTGCGTTCGATAAAACCATCCTCGGCGATGCGGGTATAATATTGATTGGGGCTGCGGAAACGACTGCCGGTATACAAATCGACCAGGCCATCGCCGTCGAAATCCGCAAAGGCCGCCGTAGTCGAAGAAAGTTGGTCACCGGACACCTCGGCACCATCGACGACGGCTAACCGTCCGCCCTCGTTTTCGAGCAGGCGATTCGGTTCAAAAAAATGCACGGTATAAAGATCGAGATCGCCGTCGGCGTCGTAGTCGACAAAAATACCACCCATCGTCGATCCGATCCCGGCAACCATCGCGCGTTCGTTGGCGAATGTCCCGTCGCCCTGGTTCAAGTAGAGTAAGGGCTGCACGCCTTCACCCAAGCGCGCGACGAACAAATCGGGCAGGCCATCACCGCTATAGTCGCCGAAAGCAGCACCATTGGCCTCGCCCCCGTCCGCCACACCGGCGATAGGAGCCTGGTCCGTAAAGCGAATTTGCGCATAAAGCACAGTGGGGGAACAACAGACCAGCAAGTAGATGAAGAGTATTCGGCGCATCGGTTTTTGACCTTTCGTCAAAAACTATCCCAAGAAATACCGCGACACCCGAAGCCTGCCACCCTACGGCCAGAGTAGTGTTGAGATAGTCCTAGTCTTGCTCAATATAACAGCGCGCTAACCGGGTGCAAAGAAGCGTTACCCCCGGTCTACAGTTGTGTCGCGCAAAAGATGCACCGACCTCGGATAGCACAATCCCACCGCTGCCCATAATACCCTGTTCCTAATGGAGTAAACCCAAATCGGTCACAATGGCGCGCCTTTTGCTTGCACCCAGGCATGTGCAATAGCCAACCCCGTCTACAATATCTGCTGCCCGTTTTGTTGTCGATACTATATTTCCCAACGGCAACTCCGGCCGCCATCGTCATCGACGAGATCCTCGCCGACCCGCCGCCGGGGATTGCCGGCGACGCCAACCAAGACGGCACGCGTAAAACATACGAAGACGAGTTCATCGAAATCTATAACACCGGTCCGGATACCGTCTCTTTGATGGGTTGGCGCCTCGGCGACGACGACGTTTCACTCGCGAGCCTCTTCACCTTCCCCGATTCAACGAAGCTTCCTCCTGGCGACCGGCTACTGCTCTTCGGCGGTGGTACCCCCACAGGTTTCTCCATGCCCGCCTTCGCCGACGACGGCCGCATCGGCAATGGCCTAACCAACTCCGGCGATGTGGTACTCCTGCTCGATGCCGCAGGCGACACCATCGATACGGCATCGTTAGCCTCTTGGCCCAATAACCAGTCCGTAGTACGCATCCCTGCGGGTAGCGGCGCCTTAATACCGCACAAAACCGCAGCGCCCAATGGCACGGCCTTTTCCCCAGGCTACGCGATCGCCGACTCAACAACACCAAGCGATACATCCGGCACATCACCAACCCCTACTACTCTACCAACCGCTCCCGAGCCGCCCCCACAACCCCCCCGGTCCAAAACCAGCTACCCCATCGTCATTAGCGAAATCCTCGCCGACCCGCCTTCAAGTTCATTCGGCGATGCCAACCAAGACGGACGGCTCAATGCCTACGAAGACGAATTTATAGAACTCTACAACACCGGCTCGACACCGATTTCCTTGGCTGGCTGGCGCCTCTCTGACGACGACGTCAAAACCAGCGCCGGTTTTCATTTTCCCCCCGAAGCCCTCTTGGCCCCTGACTCGTATATCGTACTTTTTGGCGGCGGCCAACCCACTAGTTTTACCGTACCGGTTTTCGCCGACGACGGCCGTATCGGCAATGGCCTAACCAACTCCGGCGACCGTCTATTGCTATTAAATGCAAGGGCGGACACTGTGTTGGATTATACATTTACCAGCAAGAGCAACCTTGACCAATCGCTCGTTCGTCACGACCAGACCTACCGCCCGCACACCGCTCTGCCGGGCAGAGGTTTATTCTCCCCCGGCCGAGCACAAACACAATACAACACCTTCGCCATCGCCGACCCGGAAATAAAAGAAGGCCAAACTCGCAACCTAGTCCTTCTCGGCACCCATCCCACCGGCATCGATACCCTTGATGCGAGTGATTTTCAATGGCTTTCGGTCGCCCCACCTATCGCCGAGATCCGCACCCGCGCCCGCATCAAAGGCCTGCGTCCAGGGCACACGCGCATAGAATGCTGGCTCGATGCCCTCTTCCTCGCGCAACGCCAAATCCGCGTCGCCCCTATCGAACCGCACAACAACCCACCCAGCATTACCTCAACTCCCGATACCACCGCTTTTACCAATGGCTGGTATCGCTACCAAGTTGACGTGACCGATCCAGAACACAACACATTGGTCTTCACTTTTGCCCAAGCCCCCGCCTGGCTCAAACTCGATTATCAAAGCGGCCTAATCCAGGGACATGCACCCGACACCACCGGTTCTTTCGCCGTCGCTTTTGAAGCGGCCGACGGCCGCGGCGGGATCGCCGCCCAGCACTATAACCTTCATCTGCAACCGCGACCGCAGATCCATATCGACGAAGTGCTCTCCGACCCACCTGCCGGCATATCGGGCGACGCCAACAACGATGGCCACCGACATGCCTACGAAGACGAATTCGTCGAACTCCTTAACGCCGGCCAGACGCCCGTGGACCTCAGCGGCTGCGGCCTCTCCGACGGCGACGGCAAAATCTTTGCCTTCCCCGCCGAGACATTCCTACCTCCCGGTGGTCGCGCCGTCGTATTCGGCGGCGGCACCCCTAGCGGAGCATTCACCTTTTCGGCCGGTGGCCGCATCGGGGATGGCCTCGGCAACCGTCACGACGAACTCTATCTACTCGATCCACAAGGCCTCGACACCCTAGCCCAACTCATCTACGACTTGCCGCGAGACCCAGATCAATCCATCGTAGACCGCGGCCAAACCCTACACACCGCCTGGCCGGGTCGCATGCCTTTCTCCCCTGGCACCGCCCGCCCCTTGCTGCATTCCCTGCGTCCACTGCAACATAAATTTAATATAGTACAAGGCAAAAAACGCCATCTGCACCTAATCGGCCGATATACCGATGGCAACGAATATCCCATAAGCAACGCCGCCGTATGGACCTCCAGCGATACCACATTAGCCATCATCTCCAATAAGGTGGTGCTAACCGCCATCGACACCGGCGCCTGCCTGCTCTTTGTCCGCCTCGACAGCTTCGCCATCAATCCCGACACGATAATAGTGCAAATCCGCCCATCGCTCCCGGCATCTCTCCGCTTCGCCCCCACCTGGCGCGATTCCTTTATCGCAAACCAAGCCATCGCTTTCATCGTCCGCTCCGACCACCCCAATAGACAAACCTATATCTGGTCGCTCAACGGCCAGCGCCAGCCTGTCATGGCCCCGCAATTCCTGCACACCTCTACCGGCCATGTTGCCGATACGATCCGCGTCGAAATCCGCCGCGGCTTTGAAAAAACCAGTCGCCAATGGATCCTCCACGCATCCTCAGCAATCGCCAAACGCTCCACGGACAGACCGCAGACCCCGCTACAAATCTGGCCCAACCCCTTTAACGCAAACACCAGCATCGACTTCCAACAGACAAACGTCGGCCCCGTGCACCTCGCCCTTTATAATCTGCAAGGCCAGCGCGTCTGCACGCTTGTCGACGAGATACTCGATACCGGCTTCCATCACATCACTTGGCACGGTCAAGACCAACATGGCCGCTCTGCCGCCACTGGCCTCTACTTCGCCCGCTTGACCACCCCGACTCTACAAGCCCACGCCAAACTCCTGCTTTTGCGTTAAACAAAAAAATCCCCACCTCCAATTGGGAAGCGGGGATCCACTCTCGCCTTTTAAGACCCTTCTAAAAAAACACTCCAGTTAACGCCTTAGCACCTACTTCATCTCGTAGGCGTGCTTGAACTCGTGCACCAACTTGCGCACCGCTTCGACCTTCTGCGCGTCTACGGTCTGTTTGCACTTCATCGCACCACGCAGGATCTTGTGCAACAAGACTACCTTATTGGTATATGCCGCCATCGCCGTATCGTCCGCATCCGCGACTGGCACCTTGAGCCGCTGGGTCATGAAGTACTGCGATACCGCATGCTGGATTTTATTGGCGTGTTCTTCCTTGGCGCCGACCCAACGCGCCAATTGGTTAGCGCTCTGGGCGTCGTCCTTGCCCGCCAACTCGGCGATTTGCCCCATCGCCTTCTCGATCGTCGTCAGATTCTCTTCCATCGCCGAAAAACGCGCGTTGTCGCCGTAGATACCGCAGGGGATTTCGCAGTGCGCCAAAACCGACGCGGCGGTAGCTAACAAATAAAGGGCGAGCAGTACCATCATATTTCGTGCGTTCATCATGACCTCCGTTTAAAAATTGCCCATAGGCGTGTGCAGGGATTATATTGCGATTTCTGCGAACTAGCAACCAAACGAGGAGCCAAACCATGCCCGACGCACTCTACACCAGCAGTATCTTCACCAAACCCGGTGGTTTCACCTCGGGGATCGAGGGGCCCGCCTGTGACCTCCAAGGCAATCTCTACGCCGTGAACTTCCACCACCAAGGCACCATCGGTAAGGTCACCCCGCAAGGCGAATCCAGCGTTTTTATCGAGTTGCCCAACGGCAGCATCGGCAACGGCATCCGCTTCCACAGCGGAGGCGATATGCTGATTGCCGATTATACCAATCATAACGTCCTACGCGTCGATATGGAGAGCCAGGCAATCAGTGCCTATGCCCACGAACCCGCGATGAACCAGCCCAACGACATCGCTATCGGCGCCAACGACATCGTCTACGCCTCCGACCCCAACTGGGCGGAGCAGACCGGCCAAATCTGGCGGGTCGGTCCCCAGGGTCAAGTCGATTTGCTCGAAACCGGCATGGGTACCACCAATGGCATCGAAGTCAGCCCCGACGAAAAGACGCTCTACGTGAACGAATCTGCACAGTGCAATGTCTGGGCCTACGACCTTAGCGCCGACGGCGATGTCAGCGCCAAGCGCCTGCTGATCCAGTTTCCCGATTTCGGCATGGACGGTATGAGGTGCGATATAGACGGCAATCTCTATATCACCCGTCACGGCAAGGGCACCATCGCCAAACTCTCGCCGGCCGGCGATATCCTGCTCGAAATCGAATTAGGCGATGCAAACCCCAGCAATATCGCCTTCGGCGGCCCCGACGGCTGCACGGCCTATGTCACCCTCCAACAAACAAGCAATATAGAGTGCTTCCGCGTCGAAAAACCAGGGCGCAGTTGGCAGTTATTCCAATAAAAAAACCCCCGCACTATGCAGGGGCATTAGAAAAATGGACCGCCCGGCTCAGTCGTCTTTTTCCAATTTGATGATCTGATCGCGAATTTTGGACGCCTGCTCGTAAGCCTCTTGCGTGATGAGCCAATCCAAGTGGGCCTTGAGCTGGTCCAATTCACTCAACGGATCGCCCGTCTCGGGATCGATCAGTTCTTCCACCCCCAGCCCGATTCCCTCATCGGTGATTTCGATATGGGGCGTCTCCTCGATAAGCTCGTGCTCATCGAGAGCACTGTGCACCAGACCCGGGTCAATATTGGGTGACTCCAGGCTTTCGAGGACCCCGTCAATCGATTGTTCGCCCTCAAGCTCGCCGCGTTGATCGGTGATCTCGAGTTCGCGTCCGGCCGCCTCGATCACCTCGGGGCTCATAAAGATTGGCGTAGCCAATAGCGTGGCCAGAATCATACCGTCGCTGGGACGGCAGTCGAGATTGAATGGCTCGTCCTGGGTCTGGACCATCAAATAGGCGTGGAAAACGTCTTTTTTGAGCGTGTGAATAACCAACTTGTGGACGGTGGCGTCGACCTTTTCCAGCAAGCTGCGCAACAGATCGTGCGGCAGCGGCCGGGGCAGGGCGATCTTGCGAATAGCCATGGCCAGCGCCTGTCCCTCAAAATGGCCGATCGTAATCGGTACCACCCGATTCTCGTCGCCCTTGAGCAGAACGAGAAAATTTTGCGGAGCCCCCAAACCCTGCTGCGCGTCGGGATAGGGGTAGATATCGAAAATGTGCATCGGAATCAGGCGGTTTTCTTCTTTCATCGTCCGTGTACCCGGGTAAACGGGCCTGCGGCCCCAATAATTTCGTCCACCCATAATATAGGTGTTTACTGCGTAAAAACAATAATTCTCTCCCTTTGCAAAGCGACTTTATAATAACCGGCGCTCTTGTAAACTGAGGAAATCGTCGGCGCCGATTATCAAATGGTCAAGCACGTCGATACCCATAATCTCACCAGCCTGCACAAGACGCCGGGTCAGATCGATATCGTCTTGGCTAGGTGACACGTCGCCTGAGGGGTGATTGTGCGCGAGCACCACACTGGCCGCGGCATGCGACACCGCCGGTTGGAAAACCTCGCGTGGATGCACGATTGAGGAAGACAAGCTGCCGATTGACACAACTTCTTTGTGAATCACCTGATTGCGGGCATTGAGATACAGACAGAGGAAGTGCTCGCGTTGCTGGTCCTTGATATCGTCGAGCAGCGGCAGCACGTCGAGAGGAGAGCGGATCACCGGCCGCACACCCAGCCCTTTATGCAATCCGCGACGGGCCAATTCAAAAGCGGCGACTAAAACCCCCGCTTTAGCCTTGCCCAATCCCTTGATCCGCCCCAGTTGCCCCATATTCATCTCCACCAAGGATTCGCTTGGATAATCGGCCAACAGGCTTTGCGCCAGATCCACCACATGACGCCCCCGATAGCCCGTACCCAGTACTACGGCCAATAG
>DQLG01000160.1 GCA_015660315.1 Candidatus Latescibacterota bacterium | reverse complement strand
CCTCCTGTGAGGCCGGAAGTTTGACGTCGCCGCGTATATAAGTCACGTTGATCGCGTCAACCTGCAAATCCTCGTGCACAAAATTCACCAGGTCCATAAAATTGTCCTGGTTCTGGCTCATGAAACAGGAGTTGGTGTGCAGGGTGAAGTTCGAGAAATGCTTGCGCAAATCCCTGACCCGACGCACCGTCTCGGTCACCTTTTTAAAGTTGCCGGGCACCGAGCGAATTTCGTCGTGTTGTTCCCCCATCCCGTCGATAGAGAAGGTGAAGCGGAAGAACAGATCCGGATTCTCCTTCAGCAGGCGCTCGACCGTGGTCAAAGTGCGATCGGTCAGGATGCCATTGGAGGGAATCGCCGCGATTTCCAAACCCGTGTTCTCCTTGAAGACCTTGACAATTTCGGGTAGGTCATTGCGCAAATAGGGCTCACCGCCGGCCAGGTTCAAAATCAGCATCTCGCCCCAGTTCTTGGCGATTTTCTCGATCTCATCAAGGCTGAGTTCGTCGCGATTGTGGGCATCTTCTATCTCTTCGAAATAGAAACAGTGCGCACAGCGCGCATTACAGCGGGCGGTGATATAGAAAATGGTGTAGAAGGGCGCCTTGCTAAAAAAGAACTTGCCGTAGCGCGCATATTTTTTGAGGTCCATGTGTATTTATCCAGTCTATTAGTTATTTAAAATCTTCAAGTTGCGCAGCATCCCGCAGCCTAAGCCCGCCATGCCCGACCATGAAACAGTTGCGAGATAAATAAAATGGAAAGGCACCGCTCGCACCGAAAAAGCAATGCCGTACTTGGTGAAAAAACGGCGATAAAGCCCCAAGTTTAGGGCGAAAAAGGCAGCGTAAACGACCAGGCCCAAAAGCGCCAGTTCGCGACCGAGGAAAGACGCGGCGAGCAAGGCCGTGGTACTCAAGACCAAGGCGTAGGCGATTTTGAATTTGCGGCTATTGTAGGACGTAGTGACCTTGTGTGCGGTCTGCTGCATAACCTGCGCCCGCAAAAAAGCCCGCAAGCAGTACTTGCGCAGGCCCTGCCAGAAAAAATTATTGAGATAGGCGTTTTTCATCAGTATCGCCCGGTCCAAAACGATATTGTACTCTTTGGCGACTAGGCGTAGCCCGAGCGAAAAGTCTTCGGCGTGAGCAGACTTGAAGCCCTCGTCAAATCCCCCTTCGGCCTCGAAGACCTGTTTCTTGATCGCGGACCCGTTGCTGCCAAAGCTCTTTTCCCAAAACTCGTTGATCACATAATTGGTTTCGACGGCTTTGAACTTGTTGAAAAAATTATCGACCAGCGGGGTATCGCTCCAAGCGATGGTGACCGCGTCGACCGAGGCGTCGCCGGTAAAATGCGCAAGGATGCCGCCCAGCGTATCGGGATAGACCTCGGCGTCGGCGTCTATAAAAAAAATGATATCCCCGCTCGCCTGCCGCACGCCGAAATTTCTCGCATAGGCCGGTCCACGATTCTCCGCGAGGGTGAAGACTCGTGCTTCGAGATGGTGAGCCGCCAGCAAATTTACAACGTCAATTTCACTTGATCCATCATCGACGACAATCACCTCGCAATCGACCGGATCCGACGCGCAAACCGAACGGACGCACTGCACGACTTCGCGATCGTTGTAGACGGCTATGACTACCGAGATTTTCATTGCGGGTTGTATCTCTAGCTAAAATTGGGATTTAGAGTTGGTTGTCAATGCTGCCATTATCTGATTAGCAAACTAAGGACCACGCGCCAAGCCTTGCCCATCGCCAAAGGTGCCCCCTCTGTATGCAATTATCCCATATTACTGTTTTTTAATATCTTAATAGTATTCAGAGCAATTTATAGCTCGTTCGAATTGCCGCTAAAGAACCGGGATAATAGTACGTCGCCTCTAGTAATACAATCTATTATATACTATTATCGGCAATTTTTTCCTTTTTGCCTCCCTAAAAATTAACCCACTCCTATGCATCGGGGTTATTTTTCCCCTCCCACCCAATTTTCAGCGCTCGTAAATCTGCAAAAGAGAGCGGATTTGCCAACCAGCAAATCAGTCCCAACAAAGCGGGAAACACATAACAGGCGATAAAAAACAAGGCCGCATAAGTGAGGGCTGATTCCAAGGCATCAGGGACGCCACTATAGGTCATTACCAGAACCAACACCCCTTCCCTAGTACCCAATCCGGCCACTGAAATCGGCAAGAACGCCGCCAGGCCGATCAACACCGTCATCGCGACCATATCGGCGAACGACAAACCCAGCCCCAAAAGCTGGGCCAATAGGTAGGTGTGGAAAAAATAGAGCGCATAAGCTACACCAGTAATGCCGACGGCTTGCAGACCGGTGCGATTGGTCAGTTTCCGCATCTCGCCCACCACCCCTAGGACAAGTCCACCCCATTTACTGGTGCGAAATTGCTTAGCTAGCCCCCCATTGATCAGGCGCCAACATAAAATGGCAGCCACTAAAAGCAATACGAACGCCATAGCGTAAAAAGACCAACCCGGTGCATTAGCCCGCCACCACGGGCCCAATCCCAAATGCAGGATAGCCCACAACAACATACAAGCAAGTAAAGCGAGATCTAGGATTCTATCGAAGAAGGTGCTCGCCACAGCGCGCTCAAAGGACAAACCAGGCTGCTGACCGACAAAGGCGGCCTTGGCCAAGTCGCCCATCCGGCCGGGGGTTATCACGCCGAGGAAGAAACCGATAGCATAAATTGACCACGCCCGCCACAAACTCAGTTGCGCCCGTTGCTCAGATTGCAGCAATAGCAGCTTCCAACGCCAGGCCCGCAACAAGAATAATCCGATGGTCATTGGCGGGGAGATATAGAAGACGGCCGAATCGAGCAGTTGCAGCCTGGTAGCCAATTCGGCCCATTGGGCCTGTGAGAATAACCACAGCAAAACTCCGAGCCCCAACACACGCATCAACCAGGCGCCGCCCTTAGCCGACGCTGCAGCTTGCCCTTGCACCCTTGTTATACCCCTATCCTAGCAGATGCGAGAATTCGGCGCCATAACCGCTCGTTGCACAGACCTCTCGTGCTAGCGGCCTGCCCTTGCGTCGATACCAAACATGACGTGCATAACGCGAGGCCAGCCAACCTACGGGCTTGAAAAACCAGTCTTTGACCAACAATTCGCGCAATACCGGCAGCGAGTCTAGTCGATCTCGCCAGCGGGAGATCAGATAATCGCGCCCTTCACCGCGAACAAAGACATTCTGCTCGAATGCATCACCCAGCACTTCGGCTTCCAACCCACCGAGCCCGGCACTCGCCGCATAGAGCAGAAAATCTACCTCCTCGCGCTGAAAGCCCATATATTGCGCCGCGAGCACATCTAGCGCCACCAGATCCTTCGAGGCCAACACCACATCGCAGATCTTGGGATAGCCTGCACGCGGCCCCGGCCCCTCCATCGCCACCGTCATATCCGCGACGCCCATCAGCATTCGTTCTGCGAAGAGCGCGTTGACCTCGACGATGGCCTCGTGCACCACGGGATGGTATTTAAAACGAGCCCACGGCAACATGCCCCATTGGTTTTTTAGCGCGCCGGTAAAGGGCGTAATGCAATGCGTCTTGACTACGGGAATGGTTATCAGGGCCTCGGTGTCGAGCAAGACCTCTGGAATGCCGAGCCGACCAAAGACGGGGCCAACCTCGACCTCGCGGGTCGGACAGCGGGACAAATTGATAAAGCGGGCGCCCAGGCGTTCCCCGACTTCGAGGATGCCCCAATTGCGCACCGCGTCCTCGACTTGCGGACTAGAGGAGACTTCGCAGTCACCATAGTAGATCTCGGCCTGCGGAAAACGCTCGCGGACCTCGGCCAATACCCCTGCGAATACCCACGGCGACGTGCATTGTCCGGGCATGACCTCGCGGCTGAGCAAGTTGACTTTTAAGAAGAGACTAGCCGGTGCGATTCCAGCACTCCAATCCACCAAGCGCATCGCTCGGCGCACAGTGTCCGCCACGCCCGCCGCGGTTTGCGCGTTCGTCTTGCTAAAGGCGACCTTGCTTTTCACGGCTTGTCCCCCTCGTTATTGGTAACGGTAAAGGAAGCATGGCCCAAGCCCTTGCGCTTGGTGGTGCGCGTCAGCCGCTTCCAAGCCAGCCGGGCCTGTTCAAAGAGTTGGCCGGTAATCTTCACCGGAAAGTGCTCGACCAGCCACCGAGACACACCCAGGGAGCACAACCAGAAGATCGAACCGAGCACCGCTTCAAAGATTCGCCGCTCTCTGGGAATATCATTGGGCTTAAAACCGTATTCGGGCACGGGCAGGCCGCGCTTCTGCCGACGCTCCATACGCAAGAAGGCGCCGCGCTTTTTGAAGTCGAGCATATGCGAGTGCATGCTGACCGCGTTTTCCTCTGCGAGCGGATTAAGCGATAACTTACCCTCAGCCGCCATCGACTCAAGCAACGCCGCGCCCTGCTTGGTGCGCCCCATCACCAACGACCAGCCCAACCCCCTTTCTTCATAAACCGGCGCCCAGGCGTCCCCACAGGCGATATCGGCAAACTCATTGGCCAAATCAGTGCAGAGTTTGCAACGGTCGACCATAAAAAAGGGGATCAGATAATTGGCGTAGAATTTTTTCAGCGCGATGACTTCACCGCTCTTGAGCGTAACCTGCATCTGCCCCGGCCACTCACCGGCCCGATACTGCAAATCGACAATCTGCTCTATATCGCGCACGCCATTGTTGCGCAAAAAACTACGCACCGCGTCGAACTGCAGTATCGTGCCGCAATACGAACCGATGACATGGGTAATTTTGCAGGCGGCTGGGTGGCCCACAGCTTGCAGCTTGCGCAGCGAATGCACCTGGCAGGGCAAACCGACATAGGCGAAACGGCCGGGTAAATCATCGAGTTCCCGGAAGATCGTATTGACCGGACTCAAGCTGTATTTGCTTTGCGCGGCGGCCTGGACCTCGGCCGGTGTGCGGGCGATGCGCACTTCCGACTTCCAAGGTTCCGCCTCATCCATCCCAAGCACGATGGCCCCGTCGACCTCACCCGTAGCCAGCAGATGGCACAACACCGCGGTGACGACTCCGCCGCTAGCCCCTTGCGAACGGACTCCACCTTCTGAGGCGTGGCCGACGAAGATATTTTCGTATTGTCCGAGCAGCATATTCTTCGGCTGTTGCCCGAAGACCTGCTCGTTGAGCTGCGGAAAGATAACTTCCCCACCCGAACAGGCCGTATGGCAAAGACCGCAGTCGTTGCAATCGCCCTTTTGCTGCGGCAGGCTGTCGCCGAGCACATCGCCGATTTCGAGCGCGTCGTCGG
>DQLG01000823.1 GCA_015660315.1 Candidatus Latescibacterota bacterium | reverse complement strand
ACTTCGGTTACCTCGATAGTTGCCTCTGTTTTGGCCGAATCGGCAGAGTTCACCTCTGGCTCTAACGTTACGAATTTCCTCTTAGTGATTGCGTACTGCGCGCGCATTCTAACAAGATCTTCACTGAGGCTAACAAAGACGGGATTTGGCTGATCGCCTAATGCAGGCTCTTGATTTGCTAGTTCTTTTTCGGTCTGGCTGATAAGCAGTGGTAATTCTGCAATCTCACCAGTAAGCTGAAGTTTAAGCTGAAGTGCGGTTATACGGCGCTTTAATCGAGTAAAACCGGTCTGCTGGTCAAAATACTCCAGCGCTTCCGCCATTTCTTGGCGCAATAGGATTTGTGCCGTCCGCTTGTCTTTTAGGCTCAACACGTCGACGATGGGCGACGAGGGACGAAAATCGGCCAAGCCGACAAAATACTGCATTTGCGCCGATGTGAACGCAACGGCCTTCTGACCCAACTCGGCGTCGAGATTGAACAAAGACTGATACATCTGAATCGAAGCACTATCGAGCATCGCATTTTTAACCTTTAAGAAACCGATGCGATTAGCTTTCTCGAAATCGTATCTGGCCTTTTCAGTCGAATCTAATCGACTGCGTGCGATCTGAGACTGCCTCTCCACGTATTTGTAGTAATTTTCACCGTCTTCGGAATTGATATAGCTGTTGCGTCTGACAAAGAGCTTAGCCCAAGTATTGACTAGGCCAATCGGCAGCTTCGGATCGCCCGATCGCACCGTCAGGCGGATGCCCGGGTCGAGTATCGCTACACTCAGCATGCCATCCATCGCGCGGGGAGAAAGATTCAAAGCGAGCGAATCGCTAAGTTCCTGCTTGAGGTCATCGGCTAAGGCGAGGGCTTCGTAGAAGCCGCTTGATTGTGTTGTGGTGGGCAGGTCAACTGTGGTCGATTGTGCGGTCAGGTTTTTGATGATCAATACCGCATCGGCTTCGTAGCTGGCTGACGGCGCAGCGGGCCGCAACAACCAACCCACCGCGCCAAAAAGCAGTGTGGCAGCAAAAATAAATCGCTTGTATTTCAGCAGCACGACGATATAGTCGTAAAGCTCGATTTCTCGCTCTTGTGGATTCATATTCATCTCGACTACTATGGCCTCATTAGGTTCTTAGCTTCACTCTGTCGCGCTTGCGCCTTGAGTGTGTATTCGACAAGCAGGGAAAAGATGCTGTAGGAGAGCGTCACAAACTGCGCGCTTCTTCGCGCGAGTATGGAAAAGGTGTAGCGGATCGAAACTAGGCCCTCTTGATCAGCAAGGCTTGGCAGATGGGGTCGACTCCATAGCACTTTGCGCATGGCTTGCCTGCGAACCTCGAGAGAACACTTCTCAAGTATATGCCATAAGTCCAAATTGCTCAAGAAAAGGAAGCTTCGGCAACCTGGGATGATGCAGTCCCAATAGGTTGCTTGCCCCGGTACGGCTAGCCGTGCAAAACGGGGTGCCCATTACCGGGGAAGAAGATCATATCGACGATAAAGGATATACCGATCCCAAAGAAATGTCCGAGGATCAAGCCGATAAAGAAGGGCGAGGCCTTGCGGTAAAGCTCAATGCCGCCGAAGCGCATGATCAGGCTTTTGGCAGCCCAGGCGACGAAGATCGCCGGGGCCTGGTTGCGGACCATCCAGATGGCGGAGATGGCCAGGCCCACCGGGTGTATCGGCCACCAAGGGAAGCGGTATTGCATAAAGGTTAACAAGGCCATCGCCACCGCGCCGATGCTGAAGAAACCGAGCTTTTGTGCGTGGAAATCGGCGGGGGTCTTGATCTTGGCCATCACGTCGTCGAAGGAGCGCACACCGGCGCCGGAGGAGACGCGGAAAAACCAGGAGTTGAAATTGGAGGCGCCTTGCTCGTAGGCCATGGAGATGACGTAGATAATGGTCACGGCGAAACCGACGAGCAGGGCCAGAGCGATGGCCATGCACAGGCCGCGGCGGCTCATGCGCATTGTGTCGTGCAGGCGGGCGGCATGGGCGGCGGCGGGCATGAAGATCGACTGCACGTCGCCGAAGAATGAATAACACAGCCCTAGAGCTGCCAGACCGGAGGCGGATATGGAACTGGTGCCGAAGGTCATCATGGTCATCGCCTGGCTGACGATGGGCGTGGTCAGATAGAACACGCCGGCTTGCACCACCAGGCGAGTAATGCCCAAATAGGCGATCAGCACGCCGCCCAAAAAGAAGATCGCCACGGAAGGCTCCATGCCCGCTTTGTTGAGCCAAGTGAGCATATAGGCGATGCCGACAACCAGGCCGACGACGGCGGCGCGGTAGGACATCAGCTCGCGGCTGTCGTCGATGGGCAAATTCGGGTCCCAGGCCTTGCGGAATACGTCCTTGATATGGTCGCGGGCCATCCACAGGCCCCACAGCACCAGTACCACGAAGGCGCCCCAACACTGCCAGGAAGTCGATGGTAAACCCCAGACGAAGTTGTCGGCTTCGGTAACGCCGACGCCGAAGCGGTTGAAGAGGCCCTCCTCTAATAGCAACAACACATAGAACAGCCAGATGCTGAAGGTGACATTGAGGTTGGCGAAGTACATAAAGCCGACGACGGGGAAATAAAAGCGGATATTGATTGTCGGAAAGCCGTGCGCGATCTGGATGGGGTGGGCCCACTCGATCTTGGGGAAGAAATGGAAGAAAAACCCGATGATATTCCAGCATACGATAAAGAGCGGGATCGCTGCGCCGATCCAGAAGACCTTGTTGCGCAAAATGGCGGGCACGCGCGAGGAAGGGTCGTCGGAATCGGCGACGAGGGCCAGCGGTATTTCCATTAGCGGATAGGCTAATCGCTCGCGCTCGACCCACTGTTTGCGCAGGATCACTACCATGCAAAAACAAACGAAGTAGAGGGTCCAGATAAAACTCAGCCACCAGAACATCGGCATGGTCCAGGCGTCGAGTAGCGTGATCCAGGGCGTCGGTTCGCCGATCGGTAGTCCTTCGAAGAACCAGGTCATGGCCAGGCCGTCGTTGGAGGGCAATAGCCAGGCGGGCAAGTGTGGCAGCACATAAGTGCCCCACTGATTTTCGGCGGAGGCGACGTAGTAGGGGGTGGTTGGGATCGACATCACGAAACCCATCATGAAAATGGGAATGCCGGTGGTGACCAGGCCCATGACGACGACGGTGATCATCTCGGCGGGGCGCATGGCCCAACCGGGATTGATGGTTTTGAGCAGGATATTGAAGAGGATCAGACAGCAGAAAGAGAAGCCGACGGCGATCGGGAAGAAGGACCAGGTGATCTCCGAGGAGCCTAAGATCCAGATGGCATAGGGGGCACCTAGGCAGACTACGAGGACCTGGATTAGGCCTAGGCTCAGGGAGCGGAGTGTGAGGCCGCTGATGGTGTCGGTTTGCGCGTCGGGTTTGGCTTCCACAGGTGTACCTTAGTAGTTGGAAATGGAGAAGATACCTCGTGGCGAATGGGTGGTCAAGCTCGGATCGCCGGATGCGAATTGCTGGTTATGATGGCCATGACCTCTGGCCTGTGTATGCTCGTTTTATAGTGGTAATAAGCCAGAACCAGGTTTTCAGTGCAGAATTAGGCCGATTCATTATAGCATCGCGCAGAAGCTTGTTAATAACCTTGACTTTTTCATTTCTTGCCGCTTTATCTGATCCTAAATCCTTGCATATTATCAATTAAGGTCTATCTTGACCTCTTTGGGTTTTGTATTGCTAAATGGTTATTCGACGATGTAGTTTTTGCCTAAGAAGTACTATCAGCGACTGGTTTATTCGGTGCATTATTTCCCGTAGTGCACCTGATCCAGGTAGCGCAGCATATATCGGCCGAGGGTCGCATATATAGTTTGCACTGCCTGTGATTCCCCGCCCAACCGCCGATTGTTACGCGGTCGTTCAGGAATTTCCCATCTGTGCCACAGCTTATCCGTATGCAACCACGACGCGGTGGCGTTTGCGTAGTTAATGCTACTGTGCTGTTCATTTTGCGCGCATAGGTTGTCGATCTGTGATGTATTTCACTTTATCAGTTTTTGAGGCCCTTTTTACATGAAGAAAATCATCAACAATTTTACGCTCAATCCTAAAAACGATATGCTATCGGGTTTGACCGTCGCCCTCGCGCTGCTTTTTGTCGGCGCAATTCAAGTCGCCGCGGGTTTTTTGCGGCTGGGAAAATTTGTTCGCTTGATTCCCTATCCGGTGATGATGGGCTTCGTGAATGGTCTGGCCATCGTGATCTTTTTGTCGCAGCTCGAGCTTTTCAAAGAACAGGTCAATGGCCAAATGCAATGGTTGCCCGGCGGTGATATGGCGTTGATGCTCGGCCTTGTCGCCTTGACGATGGGCATTATGTATGCGTTGCCGAAGGTGACCGAAAAACTGCCTGCCGCGCTGATGGCCATTATCATCGTTGCCAGTATCACGATCTTCGGCGGGATCGACGTGAATACCGTGGGGTCTTTTATACGCGATGGCGGGGGTGAGGGGCTAAAAGGTTCGCTGCCGGTGTTTCAAATCCAGATCTTCGGTTTACCGGGTACGGTCACAGGGCATTGGGGACTGATTATCTCGACCGCGTTTCTGCTGGCGGCGATTGGCCTGATCGAATCGCTGATGACCTTGAACCTAGTCGACGATCTGACCGATACGTGCGGCAGCGGCAATAAGGAGAGCGTCGCGCAGGGCGTCGCGAATTTTACCAATGGTTTGTTTGGCGGTATGGGCGGCTGCGCGATGATTGGGTAATCGATTATCAATGTGAAGTCGGGCGGGCGCGGACGCCTGTCAGGTATTGTCGCGGCGATGGCTTTGTTGGCTTCGCTGTTGTTCGGTGCATCTTTGATCGAGCAGATCCCTTTGGCCTCGCTGGTCGGGGTGATGTTTATGGTAGTGGTCGGCACCTTCGCCTGGAGCAGTTTTCGCATCATCAACAAGGTGCCGCGCACCGATTATTTTGTATTGTTCGTGGTCTCCGCGGTTACGATTTGGCAGGATTTGGCCATCGCGGTGATTACCGGGGTCATTATTTCGACACTGGTTTTCGCCTGGAAAAATGCGCCGATGATTCGCGCCCGCAAACGCATTAAAGACGACGGCACCAAGGTCTACGAGATTTGGGGGTCGTTGTTTTTCGGGGCAGTGCATACCTTTAATTCTAAGTTCGACGTGAAGAACGATCCGGACCAGATCGAGATCGACTTTGTCGAGTCGAAGGTCAGTGATCACTCGGGTATTGAAGCGTTGACTAACTTGGTCGAAAAATATGCCGACGCGGGCAAGTCGGTTACGCTGAAGCACCTGAGCCCGGAGTGCAAAACGCTATTGTTGAAGGCGAACCCGGGGTTGGACGCGATTATCGAGACTTCGATCGGCGATCCGCGCTACCACGTGGTGACGGATATGATGGACGCGGAGGTATAGGGCGGGGTTAAGGCCGCTAGGCTGGATGCTATTAATTGGTGGTGGGTAAGTAGGGATTAGCCTTCGAGATAGTAGGTATCGTACGCTTTTGTTTGTATAAACCCCAGCTTTTTCGCCAGGCCGACGGAGGGTTTATTGGCCGCATCCCAACAGGGCTCGATATCGTGCAACAAACAATGTTCAACCATCGTTGCGGCCACCGCTGTCGATAGGCCTTGCCGCCTAAAATCGGGATGGGTTATAATCTCAATCTCAAGTGCTCCTCCACCGATAAGATAGGAAGAACACCCGGCGACAATCTGCGAGCCGTATTTGACGCAGAAGCCAATGCCTTTGCGCAAAAAAGTCGCATGATCTGCAAAATTACTGACAAAATCGGGATCTAATGCAGCAAAGGGTACAACATCGTCATCGCTCACTCGGCTGATAACAAATCCATCCGCTATATTTTGCGATAGCGTGCGAAGCTCGTCGAGCTTCCATGCACCAACGGCAAAAGCTACTCGCTGAAAACTCTTAAGAGAATCTCCGTGAATCTGTTTAAAAAGATCCACCCATGCACGATTGGAGACTATAAATAAAGGTCCTGTGATCTTCTGTTCGGCATAGAATCGACTGGGTTGGCCGGCGAAGATAGCAAAAGCTCCAGCTTGCATATAAGCTATTTTCGGATCGTCTGGTTTATCGACAAAGACAGCCCCCATCTCCCCTGCCAACACGGCGGTTATACAACCGCGCAGACCGGGACAAGCGGCGAATAATCTCGTCAGTATTTTGCGATCATCGGCGAATAACTCTATCCAGTCCATGCTTTAATCCCCTCGTGCTAACGCTGCCTGGATCTGTCGTCCTGATCCTGGTGCCAGGCATCAAGCTCTTGTTTCAGCGCCGCGATATTCGGTGCAAAACGCGGCTGATCGAGCTGGTTTTTTTCTTCCCAGGGGTCGTTCTGCAGATCGTAAAACTCGTATACGGCTTCGGCGCCTTGGCCCTCGCGTAGCAATTTGCCGTCGTCGCGCACGACAAAGGACTGCTTGCCTTTCTTCCACAAAGTGCGATTGTCCCACGTTTCGGTCTGGCCCGACCATAAGGGGGTCAAGTCGCGAGATTCGGCGTCTGCCGGTACCGTCGCGCCGGCTGCCGTTAAGCAGGTGGCAAAGAGGTCGATATTACTGACGTTCAGGGCGCAGGTTTTGGGTTGTTGTTCTATCCGTGGATCGCGCACGATCAAGGGGACGTGCGTCGAGCCTTCGTAGGGCAGGCCTTTGTAAAACGAGCGGTATTGGCCACCGAATTCGCCGTGGTCGGCGGAAAAAATGACCAGCGTGTCGTCGGCCAGGCCTTCTTCTTGCAATGTCTGCAATAACTGGCCGATGCCGTGGTCGATCATTGCCACGTAGCCGTAGTAGGCCGAGAGGATCTTGCGATAGGTGGCCTCGTCCCAACCCCATTCGTCGCGGCGCTGGCGCCAGGCCATATGTGCCGAGTTACGAAAGATCGGTTTGTCTTCGACTCCGTAGTAGAAGTCCGGCGGCAGCGGGATCTCGTCGGGTGGGTAGAGCTGGTCCCAGGGCTCCGGGCACAAGAAGGGCTGATGGGGACCAAAGAAGGAGCAGTTGAGGAAGAAGGGTTGGTCTTTGCGGCGCTCGTGGCGCAGGTAATGGATCGACTCGCGCACCGCCCAGGTGGCCTCGTGGTGCTCTTCGTCGACAAAGTTGCTGCCCAGCATAAAACGCAGTTCGTCGGTGTGCTGGCTGGCCTCATCCTCGGTGAAGAGGCGCACGGCTTCTGCGGGCTGTTCGGCGTATGCGGTTTCGCGCAAGTAGCGCAGATAGGCCGAGTCCTCGGCCTCCTCTGGTGAATAGTTGCTATAGGGTGCGTCGTGCCGACGTATATAGCGGAAGCCGAAATCGCGGTGCATGGGTTTGAGGTGGAGTTTGCCGACTAGGGCGGTGTCATAGTTGTTTTGCGCCAGGTATTCGGGCAGGACGGGCAGATCCGGCGGGACGAGGGTGGTTTGGTTGCCCTGCATGCCGTGCGTATCGGCGTAATAACCGGTAAAAAGCGATGCGCGTGCTGGGCCGCAGGCCATCGTAGGGCAATAGGTGCGGGAAAAGAGCGTGCCCTGTGCGGCAAGCGCATCCAAGTGCGGTGTCTGCACCACGGGATGCCCTAGGGTGCCTAGGCAATCGTGGCGAAACTGATCGCTGAGAATGAAGAGGATATTCACGGGGAACAGACGCGCAAGATAGATGAGCCACTGCCATACTGCATGCATAGCCTCCCTTGGGTGTTATGGCTGGGGAAAGGTTAAGGATATGGCGGGCCGGCGGCAAATTCGCTCGGCGGTATTTTGCGATAGCCCCTAGTTTCTCAGTTCTTCCATGTCGCTCAGTATTTCATCGAGTTTTTTCATTATATTGCCGTAGACCAGCTTCATATCGAAGCGGTAGAGCGCTGGCGCGGTGAGGGCTATAATCCCCGTGCAGGCGACGGCTGCTAATGCCCAGTAGACGGGCACGCCGTCTACTAGATAGATCTCGGGGCGGATTTCGATCACCTTCTTCAGCATCTTTTCGCCGTGCCGCGAAAACCATAGTCCCAATACGATGCCGACAAAAAGCACGGGATAGAAAAAGCGGTATATCATCGAAAAGCGGGCGATATTGCCTTTCAGCCAGTTGTCGAACGCCTTGATATATTCGTAGCTATTGACGCCCTTATCGATGGCTTCCAGGCTACGCAAATCCCGCTTGCCGACCACGACTAGCAGGGCGAATAGCGTGAACAAGGTCGCGCCGACATAGGGCAGCCCGACCGCGACGCAGGTGATGAGCGCCACGATCGCGAAGGCCGCGAGAGCCAGCAGGTTTATTTTGAACATGTGGATCATCTTGTCGACGATATTGCTCGATTTTTGATTGTAGAGGTCGTTGAGCTTGGGAGCTATTGGCGCCTTGTCGTCTAGAAAACCCTCTTGCCAAATCGCTTCAATGGTCTTTTCCATTTTAATACAGTTTCCTCAAGCGGTCTTTAATGCGTGTGATGCGCACACCGATATTGTTGGCGTTAGTGCCGGTGATTTCGGCGATCTCCTGGTATGACTTTTCTTCCAAATAGAGTAGGATCACGCCCCTGTCAACTTCGGATAGCTGCCGGATGGCGTCGTAGAGCTTGTTGATTGGCGCGTCGGCGAATGCGCGACTGTCTTCGCTGGCTTCGGCCGGTAGGTAATCCGAGGCGAAACGTTGGTGGGCGTTCTTTTTCTTCTTCATCAAGGTCAGGCATACGTTCAAGGACAATTTATAGATCCAGGTCGACCATTCGGATTGCTCGCGAAAATTATCGCTGCTGCGCCAAATCTGCAGGCACACTTCCTGGTAATAGTCTTCGAAGTCCTCTTGTGTATTGGTATAGGCCCTGCAGATCTTGATGATGATCGCGGCGTAGGGTAAAATCGAGGCTGTGTAAAAATCGCTGCTCACAATGTCCAGTTTCTCGTTGTCTGTTTATTGGTTAGTGGCGGCAAGCGGGGATTTATTACACCCTGCCGTGTTTTTTTGCAAAATTTTCCGTCCGTGGTCATCCGCGCACCTATAATAGGGTTTTTTGTCCGGCAAGATTGGCATGACCCGATTTCAAGCATTGCCGCAAGTCAATGCAGTTCTGCTTCGGAGTTGACATGTTTTTTTATATGCCATATTTATAGTTTGTTGGTCACTGATGACCCCACTCGCCCAATCCGCTTTGTCGCCGGGACAATATCGCCCTTGACGCGGCCAGCGCGAGCTTAACGCAAGTAGGATTATATTGCAGGAATCCACTCTGTCTACCCGCGCGGCGAACACGGCTGCCTGGCGAGCGGTTTTGCTCGAGGAGCCCTTCCGTATCTTCTTTCCGTTGGGAGCGTTGGGTGGATTGCTCGGGGTATTCCTCTGGTTGGCGCCGCATGTCGGGTTGGGCCCGCCCTTTGTCGGGTTCTATCACGGTTTGCTGCAAATCCAGGGGTTTGTGATGCCCTTTGCCGTCGGTTTCCTGATGACTGTTCTACCGCGCTTCCTGGAGGCGCAACAAGCTCGGGGTTGGGAGATTGCATTGAGCGCCGTCTTACTCGTCGGTGGCGGTTTATCGCTATATCTGGGTGCTTGGCAAATCGCGGAACTGGGGTTTATGGTGTTGTTGCTGCACCTGTCGGTTTTCGCCCTGCGGCGCTTCGCCGCAAGGGGTGATAATCCACCGCCTGCCTTTATCCTGGTCGGTTTCGCTTTGCTGTGCGGTTTGGGCGGTGGTCTATTGCTGTTATTTCCACCGTCCGGCTTTGTGCGCTTGGGACAGAATCTGCAACAGCAGGGGATCGTCTTGGCCTTGGTGATGGCGGTGGGCAGTTATTTAGGGCCTCGGTTATTATATGGCGTCAAGGGATTTCCAGAGACAGAAGGACCGGCGTTCCGCAAGAAATGCTGGATGTACGGGGCGGCGGGCGTATTGTTATTGGGCAGCTTCGCGGTGGAGGCCGGTTGGGCTCCGGTATGGGGGCGTCTGTTGCGGGCCTTGCTGGTTACGGTCCAGTTGCTGGCCGCGGTAGGCATCCACCGGCGACCGCAAACGGGACGCTGGCATCTGTATCTGTTATGGCTTGCGTTCTGGTCCGTGCCGACCGGGCTCTGGCTGGCCGGATCATTCCCGGCTTATGAAATAGCGATGCTGCACCTGACATTCGCCGGTGGCTTCGCCTTGCTCACCCTGATGGTCGCCAGCCGGGTGGTGACGGGGCACTGCGACTTACAGGATCTGTGGATGCGCAACGCGTGGAGTTTGCTGCTGCCCGGCTTGCTGCTGATATTGGCCGCCGCCGCCCGTTTGGCTGCGGACCTGTATCCTGCGGCCTATCTGGAATTATTGAGCGGAAGCAGTGCTTTGTGGCTGCTCGGCATATTGCTGTGGGTCGTGGTGTTCGTGCCGAAGACGGCGCCGTGGCGTGTCGCGCCGGACGAGTGACAAGGGTCGGATCATGCGCGCGACCCACGCTGGTTTTAATTCAGCTTTCGTCTACTCCGCCCTGGCTCTGGCCCTCGTCCCCGGCTTCGGCCTCGCCGTGGGTTTGGCCATGCACCTGGCTTTTGGCTGGTCGCTGGGGCGGTGGTGGCCGGTCGTCGTCCAGATCCACGGCCATGCCCAGGTCTTTGGCTGGCTGGCGCTTTTTATTATGGGGGTCAGTCTGTTTTTCCTGCCGCGTTTCAGCGGCGTGCCTCTGCGCTTCCCGTCGCTGCCGCGTTGGATTTGCGCCCTGCTGGTGCTGGGTATTCTCAGTCGCAGCATCGCTTTGTTTTGGTTCAATGCGGCCAGCGCGCCTGCGGCCCGCGGTCTGTTCGGATTTTCCGCCTTGCTCGAAATCGCTGCGATATGGCTCTATGTCGCCCTAATTTATCTGAGTATCCGCCGAGCCGAGTCGAGGCATAAGGCGATACGCGCGGTGCGTCCCTATCTCGCCGGCGCGTTGCTCGGCTGGGTCCTCTGCGGCGCGGTCGTCGGAATATCTGCGGTACTCGCCGCCTGGTCCACTGGCGCCTTGTTCGACCAGGGTTGGAATCTCTTGGGCATCGATTTCTTCACCGGGCTGGTGCTCTTGCCGGTGGCGTTCGCCTTTTCGATTCGCACCTTTCCCCTCTATCTGCGCCTGCCCGCCGCGCGTTGGCCGGTGCGTCTTTTCGCCATGCTGTACTTCGCAGCATTTGCCTTGGAGATTATCCCGGTCGCCGTTGGCCTAGTGGATTTTCCCCTCGGCGTTCGCCTGCAGACGGTCCACGCCCTGGGCCGTTTGTGCAAGGGGGTGTTGCTTCTCGCCCTGATCTGGCACCTCGATCTGCTCACCCGCAGCAAGTCGCCGTGGACCGCCGGGCGCGAGGGCGATCCGCCGGCCGTGCCGCGCCTGCATCCGGTGCCTCGTTCGCATTTTCCCGATTATGGCGAATTCGGACACTTTGAGTGGCCGGTTTATATGGCTTATATCTGGCTGCTGGCCGCCGGGCTGTGCGAAATCTACAGCGCTGTCGCGCTATTGTCGGGTGCCTTCATTGCTTTTGACGCCTCTGTCCTGCGCCATATGTACCTCGGCGGTTTCGGCACCTTGTTGTTGTTGGGCATGGCGCCGCGCATGGTGCCCGGTTTTCTCGGCATCCGCCATCTGGCCTATCCGCGTTTGGTGGCGTTGAGCTTTTATCTAGGTGGCAGCGCCATGTTGTTCCGCGTATTGCCCTACCTGCTGTCCTTCGCGCCGACCGCCTTGCCCAGCCGCCTCGCCACCCATCTTTTCGGTCTCTCCGGTGTGTTGGGTTTTTTGGCGGTCGCCGTTCTGGCGGTCAACTTGTGGACGAGTATGCACCGTCCCCGCGGGCTGAAAACGAGTGATTAGTTGTGCAGCAATCTATCGGTTTTGACCTGCTCCCAAGAAGAAACTGCGACAGCGGTTACCTGGGGCGTATCGGTCAGTAGCCGAACGTCATCTAGATAAAAATCTCAATAAAGAATAGTGCGCTGAGTTTTAACATCACAGTTCCTTAGCTGCTATCGCTGAGTTTTAACATCCTCCATTTACTGGGCCTGTTTAATCAAGCCCCAGCTCATGTCGGCTACTGAGGTTATCGTTCCATTGTCGGTGGAAATGGACATGGATATTTTTCGATCTCCCAGGGTCGCTATCGTTGATGTGGTATGGACCTTCCAGCTTTATGGACAAGAGTCCGCTGGTGACTTCATTGTGCAGCAATAGCTGGTGTTGCGTGGAAGATAACACGTCATCGAGAGCATCTTGTAATGTCGGTCGTGCTGCTACGATTCTTTCCGCGACCTGCTGGCTAAATACCTCCAAGCCCAAGTCCGTCGCATGCAGGTTCTCGAATTGATAATCCACTTGTTCGAGGACAATGCGCAGCGTAGTCTCGTCGGCGCTCCAGGAGCCGGTCAGGACTTCAAAGTAGACGAGGCTTCCCAGGTCCTCAATCGCCGTGCCGGATAAAGGACTTTGACGAATAATCTCCAGGCGCCGCCGTGTTGGAAATCGTATGTCGCACTTTCTGTTTGCCATAGACCGAGAGTTTCAAGTGCGGCTGTTTGCGCGTATAGATGCAAGGGAGCGCAGAGCAATACTATACATAAAAGACGTAGGGTTTTATTTGTCACCTGTCGTTTATTGCGAAACGCGTTCGGTTGGCCAGAAAAGATTGCGCTTCTCTTTGCCAATGCGCCACATGTCCTTCGGCTTCGAGCTTCATAGCCGCTGCAAGCCCGAGTGTTTTCTCCATCTAGTTTTCATCGCCCATAAAGCTCAATACCTCGTAGACCATGTCGAGAAGCTGCTCGTTTACGTCGACACCGTATGTTGCACAAAATAAGCGCAGCCTGCTATTGCCGTCTTTTATGTCGGCTTCCGTAAAGCTCCGTAGATCATCGCTATTAAAGGACAAAGGCGTTAGCCAATATGCCTCCATAGGTAATGTCGCGCAGCCTTGGGCCGGGGCCTATTAAGTCAAAATCTATGACTGCGTAAGGCGACTTGCAGCGGAAGATGAAATTGTACGGCGCGAAGTCGTTATGGCATATGACTTCGTGGCGCGCAGCATCGGGATAGGTTATGCCCCACACCATGGATGCGTCCTTGGTGAAGTCGAGCGTTGCCTCGTGATAATCTTTTAAAAGCTCGGCCGTGGCAATGACGCATTGCTCATCGTGCCATATATGGGATGGGATCCCTGTCTCGCCCTCTAAATAGGATAATATCTCTCGCTGTTTATCGTCTACACCCAGAAACCGAGGGCACCCTTCAAAGCCTTTTGCTTGCAAATGCAAAAGTAGCTGATGGACGGTAGGGCTAATCGCTGAGGTCGAGCGACGCACCGTATTTCCTACCCGTACGACATCGAGATTAACATTGCCCCCGGTTAAAGGAATTTCTTTATCCACGTTGAAATATCCAGTCCACAAATTGAGCGTTTAGTTGCTATTCGAACGGTGAACACCCGGCGTACCCCCCTAGTTTAGTCTGCAAGTCCAGCGGCGTGGCGACCAGCGGCTGGGTCACCGGCGGCGTAATAGGTGCCCTGGTCGGCGAGTAGCATGACGGGCGTGCCGATGGGGCCGCTCTTTGCTTCGACCGCGTGGCCGCGTTGCGCGAGTTGCTCGCGGACGTTTTGTTCGACGGCTTCGCTGATGGTCAGGGAGCCGACTGCTGCGAAGGTCTGGTCGCGGTCGGGATTGGGGTCGAAGGAGTCCTGGTGATGCTGGGTGGCGAAGCGCGGGGCGACGACGGCCTCGGCGGGGGCCATGCCAAATTCGATATGGTCGAGCAGCAGGCACAGCGCGGTCTGATCTTGCAGGTCACCGCCGGCGACACTGATGGCGAGCACGGGCTTGCCGTCTTTGAGCACCATGGTCGGCGTGAGGGTGATGCGCGGGCGTTTGCCTGCGGCGATACAATTTGCGTGTCCGGTGGTGGTGTTGAGGCTGCGCAGGCGATTGCCATACGAGACGCCGGTGGTGCCGCTGCCGCCGGGGTGGTAGACATTGGCGCTGGGCGTGGCCGAAACGACCATGCCGTCGCGATCGGCGATGACGCAGGTGGTCGTGCCGCCGATACCGGGCCGGAAGACGCCGTCTTCTTTTATGGCTT
>DQLG01000355.1 GCA_015660315.1 Candidatus Latescibacterota bacterium | reverse complement strand
GGGGATCGCGGCGATTTCTTCTACTGGCGTTTCGGCGATGCGTTTGACTGAGCCGAAAGCCACGAGCAGGGCATTGCGCTTTTTGGGGCCGATGCCGGGGATGTCGTCGAGCTCCGAAGTCAAGGTTCTTTTGGCGTGTTGCTCTCGGTGGTTCTTGAGCGCGAAGCGGTGCGCCTCGTCGCGCAAAACCTGTAAGAGACGCAAGCTTGCCGAAGTCTTGGGAAGGATCACGGGTTTGCTCTCGCCAGGCAGGAAGATCTCCTCGAAGCGTTTGGCGATGCCGAGCACTGGCTGATTTTCGATGCCCAATTCGCGCAAGGCTTCGACGGCGCTGGAGAGTTGGCCCTTGCCGCCGTCGATGAGCAATAGATCGGGAAAGGCCTCGCCGCGTTCGCGCAGGCCGCGAAAACGGCGGTGGACCACCTGGTGGATCGAAGCGTAGTCGTCGGGGTGCTCGAGATCCTTGATCTTAAAAAAACGGTACTGGCTGCGTTTGGCTTTGCCGTCGATAAAACAGACCAGCGAGCCGACTGAATGGGCCCCTTGGATATTGGAGATATCGATGCCCTCGATGCGGCGGGGGAGGGCATTGAGGTTGAGATCGCGTTGCAGGGCATAGACTGACTGCGGTACCTTGTCGCGGTTCATTTCGCGCTTGTGCTGACGTTCGCTGAGCATCTGGGCAGCGTTCTTTTCTGCCATTTCGAGCATCTGTGCTTTGGCGCCGCGTTGCGGTGTCGCCAAGGCGACCCTGCCTTCGGCCTTTTGCGAGAGCCAGTCGGCTATCTCATCGGCGTCATCGGGTTGTATTGGTAAGTGGATCTCGGTTGGGACGAAGTCGTTTTGCAGGTAGAATTGTCGCGTGAAAGCCGAAAGAATTTCCTCGTCGGACGATTCCATGACCCCACCCAAAAAGTGGTGTTTCTTACCGAGCAGGCGCCCTTCGCGAATCTCAAGGACGCTGCAGCAGGCCTCGTCGTCGCTGCGAGTAAGGCCGAGTACGTCACGGTTGATCTTGTCGTCAAAGACGACTTTTTGCCGTGCGCGCATTGACTCCAGCGCTTTGAGTTGGTCGCGAAAGCGGGCGGCTTTTTCGTAGTGCATATCGGCGGCGGCATCGGCCATTTGCTTTTGCAACTCTTTGATCACTTCGCTGTTCTGGCCGCGAATGAAACGCACGGCGCTATCGATTGTTTTTTTGTATTCGGCTTCGCCGACTAATTTTTCACAAGGGCCTTCGCAGCGCTTGATATGATATTCGAGGCACAATCTCACTTTATCTGAAGGTAGTTTGAAATCGCAACTACGGACGGGAAAGACTTTGCGTAACATGTCGAGGGTAGTGTGCATCGCGCGCACATTACTATAGGGGCCTAGATACCGTGAACCGTCGCGAATGACATCGCGGGTGGCATAGACGCGGGGGAAAGCTTCGTCGGTGATGCGAATATAGGGGT
This sequence comes from Candidatus Latescibacterota bacterium, assembly GCA_015660315.1. Taxonomy (GTDB): domain Bacteria; phylum Latescibacterota; class UBA2968; order UBA8231; family UBA8231. The sequence continues at coordinate 2,947 of DQLG01000355.1, read as the reverse complement.
ATTTTTTATCGTCTTTGAGCAGGATATTGTAGCGCGGTTTGTGGGCCTTGATCTGCGTGGCTTCGAGAATCAAGGCCTCCTGCTCGGTGCTGGTGACGATATAGTCGAGATCGACGATATTGCGGACTAACGCTTTGAATTGACGGCGACCATCGCCGCTGGCTTCTTGAAAATAGGAACGGACCCGGTTGCGGAGGTTTTTGGCCTTACCGATATAGATAATCTGCTCATCGCCCTTCTTCATAATATAGACACCGGGTTCAGTGGGCAGGGCTTCCAGTTTGAGCCGGAGGTCTTCCGAGAGCGTTTTTTTCATAAATATCGCCGGTAAGTTGACATATTATCAGGACGATAAGCTTTTTATTTGGCAGTGTCAAGATGATAGCGGTGAGTGGTAATCGAGGTTTCTAATGGCCTATGGCACAGTGCCGTTATAATTGATTGTGCTTTTGTCGCGTTTTAGTGTACAGAGCGTCTTTTTGTTGTGTTTACCGGCGGTTAGGCGTTTCTTGAATTCAACTCGTAAGTGCAATCGCTGAGCTGATGTGCTAGAAAGGGCCAACGGGTATATTTCCCATAGCCAGAATCACACGCAGCCCCAGACGGAGGCACTTATGGGAAAGTATCATCAGTTGACCGAAGCTCAAAGATATCAAATCTACGCCCTTAAGAAAGTGGGCCGGATCAACAGACCATCGCGAGGGTGCTTGGGGTATCCCCCTCGACGGTATCTCGGGAAATACGCCGCATTGGCGATTGGGAGATCGACTTGGTAATGGGCGCTAAGCATCGCGGGGACTGGTCACGTTAGTTGAACGGCGTTGACCCTATACATTGGTGGGTAAAGTCTCCTCCAAACAAGCCGACGAGGTGGCGGCCAAAGCCATTGAATTGCTCCGATCTCACCAAGCCCATACCTTCACCGTGACGGCTGACGACGGCAAGGCGTTTGCCGCCCATCAGACCATCGCGCACGCCTTAGGAGCGGTCGTCTATTTTGCCCATCCCTACCATTCATGGGAATGCGGACTCAAACATAAGTTGAATCCACCAGTTTAAAATCGGGAGTCTGTCGTGTAGCCAGTCGAAACGGAGCGATTGATCATTCGCCGGATGCGAGACGATGACCTGCGGCATTTCCGTCTAATCGCAACGGCGTCTACGCAATGGTGGGAGACGCCGTTTTTTGTGCTATTTTTATAATGGGGCTACGTGATCGGTGTCACTGTGTTGAGCCTTAGCAAGGTTGATTTTAGTAATAGCGATTAGAATGGAATTATAGGAGCCTACTCATGCGCACGTTATTGACGTACTTCCTGCTCGCCGGACTGGTGGTCCTGGCGCTGAACGAATCTGCTGAAGCCCGTTCCAAGCGGATCAACCAAATACCCAATGGCGGCAATTTCCGTTGTGGCACCTGCCATATAAACCCGGATAGTGGTGGTGAGCGCAACGATTTTGGCCAGATGGTCGAGGCGCAATTCCTCACGGCGGCGGGTTTTTCCGGCGATGTCGAGTGGGGCCCGGAGTTGGCAGAGCTCGATGCCGACGGCGACGGCTTTTCCAATGGCGAGGAATTGGGTGATCCAGACGGCGTTTGGTCGCCGGGGCAACGATCGCCCTTGCCCTCGGAGTCGCATCCGGGCGACGGCAATAGCTTTCCCCAGGCGACTTCTAATCCCGATGCAGGGATAGGCACCGACTCTAAACCTTTCCCACAAGACACATTTTTTGATGAACTGCGCGGCACGGTGGTCTCCTACGATTTTTCCCAGGGAATAATACAGCTTTCTTTTCACCCGATTCGCCTCGACGATCAGACCGTTTATCGCGATGGGGAGACGGGAGAACTGCTCGCTCTGGATGATTTTTTTATCGATGAACACCTAACGGTCCAGACTCAGTGGTTTAGCGACGGCACTTCGCTGGCTGTCATAGTCGAGCGCAATGGCAATCCGCCGCCAGAGGTGCAGTCGCAATGGATTTCTTTTGGTGGGGTTGAGATATTGTCCGATGGCGCTTTGGGCTTGTCGAATCTGGGTGAGTCGATTCTGATCGCGCTCGACGCGCCGGTCTTCTTCGGCGAGGATGGGCAAGAGATCGGGCAGATCGATGTGCAAGAGGGTGATTTTGTCGCCTTGCAGGTCCGCAACGATAAATTTGGTACGGCGGTTCTCGAGATTCACGTCGATCCGCCGCCATTTTCTCCTGAGGTCAAACCCGGCGAAGAGCCCTTTGAGCCGGAGCCCAGCTGGTCGATGTTTCAGGAAATTTTTGATGTCGACGTAGTAACTCGTAATATTCGCTTTATGCAAGATCCGATGCGCTTTGACCAAGGTACCTTTTTCGCCGACGCGTTGGGCAATCGGATCTCATCGCAAGACCTGGTTTTTGGAGACGAGTTGGTTATTGAGATCGATTGGCGCGAAAAACGGGCGACCCGCGTCGAGCTCAAAGACCCCGAGCGCTTCTACGATTTCCCTTTTGACAATCCCGATATCGGCTATCTGTTCACTAGTTTCGAACGGATTGACGGCGAGCTAATTCGGATCTTTGACCAGTTTACGCGACCGGTGGCCCTCGACGCGTTTATGATTGACGAGGCGACGGGCGCGGAGCTCACGCTGGCGGATTTGGCCGCCTTGGATCGGCCCTTTATCAGAGCGTTGATCCGCCGTCCGCAAGCGGGTGAGCAGATTCCCGATATCATCACCGAAATCGCCCTCAACGCCGAAGACGCTCCACAGGACCTGGAGCCCGGTGACCTACCGCAGCCGACCGAGATCTTTGGCGTCTGGGAGGACTATGCGATAATCGGTGCGATCGACCTGGAACGCCGAGAGCTTCTGCGCCTAGGTGTCGATCTTCAATTGGTGTCAGAGACCGATATCTTTGACCGCGACGGTCGTCGGGTCGGGATCGAGGCTTTGCAGCCTGGTTTGCCGAT
>DQLG01000426.1 GCA_015660315.1 Candidatus Latescibacterota bacterium | reverse complement strand
TCGAATTGCGCGGTGACGAGCGGACCCGAGCGGCAGCCAAGGTCTACGGCCAGATCAAACCCGCGACAGAAGAGGACTGGAAGGCTGAGTATTTGGACTTGGTCCTCTCGATCAGGGTCGTCGATGGCATCGATCAGGCGATAGAACATATCAACACCTACGGCAGTCACCATACCGACGCTATCGTCACCGAGGACCGGGTGGCCGCCGGCGTATTTCTGCGCGGAGTCGACTCGGCCTCGGTGGTGCACAACGCCTCGACGCGTTTTGCCGACGGCTTTAAATACGGGCTTGGGGCCGAGGTTGGGATCAGCACCAATCGCCTGCACAGCCGCGGGCCGGTAGGCCTAGAAGGGCTGGTGATCTACAAATACATTTTAGAAGGCGACGGGCATGTCGTCGACACCTACGATGGTGAAGAGCAGCGCCCCTTTACCCACCGCCGGTTGGATAAGGGCTGGCAGGCCTGAGGGAACCTTTGATGAGCGAGCAAGCAACAGCCAACACCGCGATCGAGCGCCATATCTTTATCTGCGCGACGCCGACTAAGGCGAAATGCCATGCGGGCACGGCCGGCGCGGAGTGTTGGGATTATCTGAAAAAGAGGCTGCGCGAGCTGGGCCATGGCGATCCCCGCAGCGGGATCCACCGCACCAAGGCCGACTGTCTGCGCGTCTGTGAATCGGGGCCGACGGTGGTGGTCTATCCCGAAGGGGTCTGGTACCATTCGATGACGGTCGAGAAATTGGAGCGCATTATTCAGGAGCATTTGCTCGGTGGCCAGGTGGTCGAGGAGTGGGTTATTGCGGAGCCTTTCCGCAATATAGAAGTATAAGAACGGAAAATGCGAGATATCGTAGCCCTGCGGTCTCAATGGCCGCAGGGCTTTCTATTGACATCACCCTGTATAGTGGTAATACTAAAGGTCGCTCGTCTTCCCTGAGGCGGCGCGAATTGAATACCGACCGTCTTCCCCGAAGCGGCGGTAAGGAGCCTGTTGTGAATAATAAACCCGCTGACAAGAAACACGTCGATCTCGAGATCAAGGACGCGAGTTTGATTTTTTCCCGTGTCTGGGACAGCCTGGAGGAGGAGTTCGGGCGTGAGAGACTCTGTTTTCCCGGCGAGATCATTTGGCTCGGCGGAGCACCCGGCGCGGGCAAGGGCACTAATACGCCCTTTATCCTGGAGGCGCGCGGCATCACGGCCCAGCCAGTGGTCATCAGCGACCTGCTCAACAGCCCGCGCGCGCAACAGATTAAGGGCGCCGGTGGACTTGTCGGCGACGAGGAAGTGACCTTCCTGATCCTGAACAAACTACTGGACTCTGAATACGAAAAGGGCGTGATCGTCGACGGCTTTCCGCGCACTAAGGTGCAGGTCGAGTGTCTGAAGATGTTTTACGATAAGATGACCGAATTTCGCGAGGAATTTCGCGATCGTGACTTCCCGCGGCCGCTTTTCCGCGCGGTGCTGCTCTTCGTCGACGAAGCGGTCAGCGTTGAGCGCCAGCTGTACCGGGGCCAGGAGGCCCAGGAGAACAACCATAAGGTCGCGGTGTCGGGCGTCGGGCAGGCGGAGGAGATCCGCGCGACCGACCTCGATCCGGAGTCGGCCCGCAAGCGCTATCAGGTTTTCAAGGAGACGACTTTCGACGCGTTGCGCTCGCTGCGCGATATTTTCCATTTTCGCTTTATTGACGCGGGTCAGCCGCTCGAAGAGGTGCAGGAGGAGATAGGGGAGGAGTTTTCGTATCAGAGCTCGCTAGAGCTGTCGCACGAGACCTTCGACCAGGTTCGCGCCATTACGCCGGCCAAGCAAATGGTGCTCTACGCGCGGCAGGAACTGGTCAAGCGCCTGGAGGTTTACAACGAGGATTACTCCGAGCTTTTTCAGCGAGTTATCGCCAAGATCAATAGCAAGTTTATGCCGATCATCACTCGCTATGCGATCACTGGCCAGACGATTGTCAACTCGGAGGACGCGCTCTTCAGGGACCCGCTGGCGCTGGCGATATTGATCGACGTATTCTCTGAGCGCGGCTACCGGGCTTTGGTCGACGTCAACCGCATCGACGTGCCGAAGCGACTCGATCCGGAAACGCATGAGATTATCTGCGAGCAGAAACGGGTATATCGTTTCCAAGTGATGTTCGCGGCGTCGGCTATACGGCGGGGGCAGGAGTAGGGGAGGCGTCAGAGCGGGGGGGTCTACGGCGCGGGACAGGACGTGTTGTATTGAGTGGGTTCTCGACAGAAGAGAAAACAATAAAAGAAACCCCCGACAGAATAATCCGTCGGGGGTTTCTTTCATTGTCTCAAGCAGGTGATTAGTTCTGCGTAATCGTCACCCGTACGATCGAGTTATTGGCCGGGTAGCTGAAGCCGTCGTTGACTAACTGCACAACGCCGTTTTCGGCTGCACCGTTATCGGCACCGGCTTGGCGCGGGGCCTGGTCGGGACCGGCGCCGGGCGCCTGGTTGACTTCGCTGCCGGCGTCCCACAATTGGATCACGTTGGTGATATCGCCGCTGATCGGGGTGCCGGAAGCGTCCCAAAGTGCGATACCCGTGGAGGCCGGGGCGTAAAACAGATCGTTGGACTGCACGAACATCGTCGCGAAGGACAACCTGGAACCCGGATCAGCGGTGAAGCTGAACGAATAGGCGCTGCCTGGCAGCAATGGTCCGGGACCCGAAGCACCCACCGGGGTGTTGAAAACACCGTTCAGAGCGGCTCGGGTAGCGAGTGTTGCACTGAGAGGTGCGGGGTTTCCGTCCTCAGCCAGCGCTTCGAGTCCCTCGCCACGGTCGGCGGCGCCATTGCTGAAGAGCGGCGCGAGGCTTTTGTGCACGACGAATACGCCCGGGGCCAATGGCGAGCCAATGCCGGTCTTTGCGGCCAAGGCGGTAGCCAAGTCAGCGGGGTTTCCGTCTTCGGCCAGCGCTTCGAGGCCGTTGCCGGCATCGGCGGATCCGCTGGTGAAGAACGCGTCGCTGGTGTGCACGGCGTATACGCCGGGGGCCAGCGGAGTGGAAGAGCCGCTCAAGTTGGAGATCTGGGCGGTAAAGACGCCATTGCTGGCATAGGCGAGCGTGACCTGGATATTAGCGGCCATGTCCGGATAGGTGAAACCATCGGCGACAAGCTGTACTACGCCGTCTTCAGCAGCACCGGTGTTGGCACCGGCTTGGCGCGGAGCCTGATCGGCGCCGACGCCCGGTTCCTGGTTGACTTCGGTGCCGGCGTCCCACAGCTGAACTTGGGCGGTGATATCACCGGTGACGGGCAGGCCGTCGGTGGTGAAAAGCTCTATGCCGGCGGTGCCGGGGCTGTAGAACAGATCGTTGGATTGCACGAACATCGTCGCGAAGGACAGCTTGGCGCCAGGAGCGGCGGCGAAGCTGAAAGAATACGCGGAACCGGGCAGTGCGGCACCGGGAGCACTCGTGCCGTCGGGCGTGTTGAAGACGCCACTGGCCGAATACTTATAGGCCGGCGAGACATTTTCGATCAATACAGTGAAAGACGCGGGGGAGACGCCGCGTTCGCGCAAGCCGCCAGCGACGCTTGACGAGACGGCCAAACCGCCAGCTGTGGCGCTGCTGTTAAGGATTCGCGGGACCGAAGCCGAGCCGCGGTGACCGCCAGCAGTGGTAGTGGACGTGACGAGCTTACCTGCCGGCTCGTTTTTGGCCGACATCGGATCGTCACTGCTGCAACCGGCAATGGCTAGTCCGGCGACGAGCATGGGAATAAATGGGCGCATAATCACTCCTCCTCTCGAGGTTGTTAGGTTTATCGCTACCCTGACGATAAATATCCCCGGATAAGATCACGAAGAAATCACGCGCAAATCATAATTACTTAAAATGTCCGCCGGTGCCGTGCAAAGGGCTTTAAAAACTATGTATGCCCTCAGAAGTTTTGTGAAAACGTCTGAGGGGAGTGCGGGACTGACCGCGTTGGGAATTTTCAAAGTCCCCGGGCCGTCGCGACTACACCGTCTACCCACCGCTTTAGTCGTTCGGAGCTACACCCTATAAGCTGCCTAATGGGTGTCGAGGGCGAAACGGAAAGTGGTGCCCTGGTCAACCAGGCTTTCGACGTAGATTTCGCTATTATGCGCCTGGGCGATCTTTTGCGCGATGGCCAGGCCGAGACCGGTGCCGCCGGGGGCGGAGGATCGGCCCTTCTCGACGCGGTAAAAGCGGTTGAATATATGCGGTTGGTCTTCGCGCGGGATACCTCGGCCGGTGTCCTGCACCCGGATTTCCACTGAACTAGGCGTGCCGGCGAGTAAGACGGTAACCGTGCCTTGCTCCGTATAATGCAACGCGTTTTCGATCAAATTTGTCAGCACCCTGGCGATCATGCCAATATCGCCGCGAACCAGCGGTAAATCCTGCGAATATTCGGCTTTGATTTCGATGCCGTGTTCTTCGGCTAGGGGCCGAAACTCCATTACCGTATCCTGCACCAGTTCGGCCAGCGAAAAAGGTTCGATCTCGGGTTCGGACTGCTTGGCGTCGAGCTTGGAGAGCTCGAAGAGCTCGCCTACCAGGCGGTTGAGCATGGTTGTGTTCTGATAAATGATATCGAGAAATTGCTGTCGACGTTCTTCGTCGAGGTCTTCCTTCTTGATGAAGATGGTTTCTAGATAGCCCTGGATCGAGGCCAGTGGGGTGCGTAGATCGTGCGAGACATTGGCGACGAGTTCGCGACGCAGTGCATCGTTCATTTTGATACTGGCGATCGATTCGACCAGCGCGTCGGCCATCTGGTTGAAGGAGCGGCCGAGTTGGCCTAACTCGTCGGAAGAGCCGACGGTGATCCGCTGTTGGTAATCGCCGCGCGCGAATTGGTCGACCGTATCGGTCATTGAGCGCAGGCGGCGGGTCAAGAGAAAGAATAGCAATAAACCCGCCAAAAGCGCGCCGGCGAATACCCACCCGAGGATCGAGGCGCTAGTTTTGACTATATAACTGTTTTTCAGCATCGCCGATACCGAGTCGTACTCTTCGCCGCCGAGAATGACATAGAGATAGCCGTGTTGTTTGCCACCGATCAGCACCGGGGTGACGGAGAAGGGTTTGCGCTTGTCGGGACTGCGCGGGTCATCGCCGTAGATGGGCATCGGCGCGTTGTCATCGGCTTGCAGAAAGGCTTTGATCGGGGCGATGCTCACGGCCATGCGCTTGATCTTTACCGGGTCGGCGAAATAGGCCAAAAGACCGCCGGTCTCGTCTAGCAGGTAGAGTTCGACGCGGGGGTTCATGACCATCAAATCGTGGAAGCTGTGGCCGATGCCGACCTCGTCGAGACTGTCGGCCAAAAAAGGCTCGAAGTGCTTGGCTAGGTCGCGGGCCAGGTCGTGGTTGAGCTTCTGGTCGGCTTCGGCGGCGAATTCCATTGAGGTCTGCAGGAATACCCGCACCTGCACTGCGCCGATAACCAACAACAAGAGCAGGAATATGGCCGAAATCTTGCCATAGAGACTGTTGACTTTATTCCACATGGTTTGATTGATTTCCTGTGGTTATTGCGGTTTCGTTCCAATATGTGGTCAGGATCTGTTGTGCGGTTTGGGTGTTGGGGCCGTGGGTAGCGAGTTGGCGCAAATCATCTACAGCACCGATTCGGTGGCCTTCTTCGGCGCCGTACTGGGCTATGGCTTTGGCATATATTTTAGTTGCTCGATCTGTGGTATCAACTCTGAAGTGCACGTTTAGTGTTTATGATTTACCGTGTTGAAAGATATCCTTTGGTGATCGAATTTCCAGTGTTTTTCGGGGTCGGTCATTGAGTCGGTTTTCAGCTCGCCGAATTTTAGCTTGAGTGATTGTTTTAAAGTTAGTGCCCTTAGGGAAATACTGGCGTAATAGCCCGTTGGTATTTTCGTTGGCCCCGCGCTCCCAGGCACAATATGGGTGGGCAAAATAGACCTTGGCCTGTAGGGCCTTGGCGACTCTTTTATGTTGGGAAAATTCGTTGCCGTTGTCCATCGTCAGCGTATGGACCTGACCTTTGATCTCACTCAAAGCTGCTATGATTACATCGGCGACGTGATCGGCCTGCTTCGAGAGGACGGGCTCAATGCGGGTGAATAGACTTTTCCGGTCCACCAAGGTCAGCAGACCACCACCACCGTGACGGCCCATCATCAGATCGACTTCCCAATCACCAATTCGAGTTTTTTCATCGACGATAGCGGGACGGTCATCAATGGAAACCCGGTGGGGAATCGAGCTTTTATACGCTGCTTTGGACGAAACGCGCTGGGGGCGTTGTCGTTGACGCAAGTGGGTATGGAGTAGGCCACCACGGTCTTGATCTAAGTGAATATGCTGATAGATCCGCTCATGTGATATAGTGAAGGTTTCGTTTCGTCCGAGCCAGCCGGTAATTTGCTCGGGGCTCCACTCGTGGCGCAGTTTGCCTTCAACTATACGACGACAGCGTCCGGTCCACTTGAGTGGGCGGCTACGGTCTGACCGTCGTTTTTTACTGCGTTGATGAGCGGCCTGAGGATAATATCCGTTGGGACTTCGGTTTCGTTTTAATTCGCGTGAAATCGTCGTGCGATGCACACCGACAATCCGAGCAATCTGCGTGGGACCCTGGCCGATTTTATGCAACACGGATATTTCGTACCTTTGGGGGAGGGTCAACTGAGTATACTCCTTCATAAGCTCCTCTGCGTGGGGCGGGTGAAAAGACAAAGGAAATATACCGGTTGGCCTTTGTTTTTTCACCCACCGCGAAAGGTGCACTTAGACGTTGAATCCACAAAACTTCAGATTGATTGTTTTTTCATTTTGATTCATTTTAGTGGCACAACTTTCTCGTATTTCAAAACCTTCAATCTGTTGAGAACTCTATGAAACTATCTAAGTAGTCCTTCACAGTTTTCCAGTGGAGTCCGTAGGCTAATGCGCCGATACTTTGATCATGGAGACTGCAGACCCCGATATGAACTGCCCTAACTGCCTTAGCCTGCGTGCGGAAGTGGATGCGCTGAAGCATCTGGTGTTGGAGATGCGCCAGTCTCTTGATGCCTTGCAGTTGACTCTGAGCCAGACCCAAACGGAGTTAACCGAAACGAAGGTGACCTTAGTACAGACGCAGGCTAAGTTAGCTCGCGCACGAAAAAACTCCTCGAATAGTTCCAAGCCCCCGTCCTCAGATATCGTCAAAGCGAAGAAGCCCTCTACTGCGGGCCGGCGCAAGAAACGCAAGATTGGGGGCCAACCGGGTCATAGCAAACACGAACGCATTTTCAGTCTGTCCGATGCCGATCAACAGCACCGCTATGAGTTGGATACTTGCCCCCACTGCGCAAGCCAGCATCTCGAAGTCTGGCCGGGTGCCGAGAAAACCACCTACCAGTATGAATTAGTGGACCAACCGATTTTGCTCCATGCCCATCAGCGCCCGGCCTATTGGTGTCCCGATTGCTACCAAATCCACCATGCTCCTCTGCCAGTCAACGTGCGTAAGGGAGGGCTGGTCGGCCCTGAGCTGACGGCGTTAATCGGCTATCTCAAGGGCAATGGCCATATGTCTTATGCGACGATCCAATCGCTACTCGACGATGGGTTAAGTTGCTCGTTGAGCGCAGGCATGCTGGCCAAGGTCATCCAGAAAGTGAGCCAAGCGCTGGCCAGACCCTACGAGGAAATGATCCAGGTCTTGCCCCAACAGAACACGCTCAATATAGATGAAACCGGCCACCCCGAAAACGGAAAGTTATTATGGAACTGGGTCTTTCGGACGCCGGACTTCACCTGCTTTAGCATTGAAGATTCGCGGGGTGCCCAGGTCTTGGAAGACCTACTGGGCACCGAGTGTGAAGCCACTCTGGGATCGGATTATTATTCCTCCTATCGGGCCTTTATGAAGAAAGCGCCGGTGACGGTCCAGTTTTGTTTAGCCCATTTGATTCGCGAAGCTCGTTTTATTGCGCAATCCTCTACCAAGACTATCGCCAACTATGGCCAACGCGTCCTCGATGGACTCAAAGCGCTTTTCAAACTCATCCACCAGCGCGAAAAAATACCGCCCGATACCTTTCGCCGAAGACTCGAACGACAACGCGATCGATTTCTGCGCCAGGTGCGCCGTACCCAAGCTGGGGGCCAAGCCGCCGTCTTGGCCAAACGCTTTCGAACTCACGGACGAGAATATTTTACCTTGATCACCCAGCCCGGTATGGACCCGACCAACAATGTCGCCGAACGAGCCATCCGATTTTGCGTGATTGATCGGCTCATCACCCGAGGCACCCGAGGGATACCAGGGCGACAATGGTGTGAGCGCATCTGGTCCACTCGTGCAACCTGTGCCCAGAAAGGGCAACGCCTCTTTCATTTCATCCGCGAGGCGCTACAAGCACATTTTGCCGGTACACCGGCACCTT
>DQLG01000484.1 GCA_015660315.1 Candidatus Latescibacterota bacterium | reverse complement strand
CGAAGTGTTGCACCCATTCGGCGGCGGGGCCGCCGTAGAATTTGCTGCCGACGCCGAATGGGTGCGGCGGATAGGGCCAGGGCGCTCGCCGCTATCCACCGCACCCATCGGATTATTTCTTTTCGTCGTCGCCGTAGGTATGTCCGCCGAAAATAGCGCGCAATTCGGCGGCCGATTTGGCGTTGCGCAAGCGGTCCAAGCGCTCGGTCTCTTCTATTTGCAGAGCGCGGGCGTTTTCCAACACGGCTTCGAGCTTGTCGGCGGGGAATTTGACCGCGCCGTTTTCGTCCATGTGGATAATATCGCCCGGGGCCACGTCCATGCCGGCTACCGAGACCGGGACATTGACCGCGTGCACGGCCATCGCGCCGTGCCCGGCGGTGACGCCGCTGAGTAGATACTGGAATTTCATTGGGCGGATCTCGTCGATGTCGCGCGAGGGGCCATTGGAAATCGCGCCGACGCAGCCGATGGCCTGCATCGCGGTGGTCATATTGCCGCCAGCCAGGCCGATTTTGCCCTCGAGTTCCGGCGGAAATTTCTGCTGGAAGACGAAGATCGTCGGTTTGGGTGAGGCATCCATCGCATCGAGCACATCCATAAAGGTAACGCCGCTATAGTTGGGATCGGGCACGCCCCAGGTACAGGTAACGGCGTATCCGACTGTGCGCCCCAGTTCGGGGTACATGCAGCGCAGCGACTGGTCGGTATACCAATTTTCGCTCCATGGATTGTAGAGCCCCAGGCACAAGGGGTGGTCGGGGTAGGTGGCGACAACATTGGTGATGGAGGGGGTGTCGAAGTTTTTTAGCTCTTCGATCATTTCTAGCTCGGTCATTGCGGGCTCCTAGTGGAATGGTCGGTTGCGGGCTAAACTTTACGGCGATGGCGCGCGCGTGTCAATTCAGAAGCCCTGACCGATGCCGAAGTAGAGTTCGAGGCGGCTGGAGGTGCTGCCCTGGCCTTGGCCGAGTATCATGTCGAGGCGCACCGGACCGAAGGGCGAGTTGTAACGCAGGCCGCCGCCATAGCCTTGGCGCAGGGCACCGGCGCCTGCGCCGTATCTTGCCATACTTGGGCCCGCGTCCAAGGAGGCGACACCGCTGAAGCCCCACCACAGCGAAAAACGGATTTCGGTTGTAGCCCAAGGCGACCAGGCCGGCGCGGTCGGCGTCGATTTGAGTTGCTCATGTGCAGGTGTTGGGGCCGATCTGCAGCATGCTGTTAATGGCGAGCGGGCCCAAAGAGCGATGCGGCCGCGCCAAGATAATTTTGGCAGCGTGCAATTCCAATTTGGTGAGCGAAGGGCCGTAGCGGTGGATATAGTTAATTATTTATGTTGGTCGCGTCGGGGCAGGATGGGTTGGTCCTTTAATTCGTGCACTAACTCGACGAGGCCCTCGGTTGCTGCTGCAAGAAACTGCTCCCCCTTTTCCACCGTGGCTTTTGTTGCGTCACCCATCACGCCACTAGCCGTTTGTTGGCTCCAATAGGGCACCATTCGTGCACCTGAACCTTCGGGGTGGGTGCCGGCCAAAAGATCGGTGCGGAAACTCGGCGACATCGGCGAGCGCTCGTCGACGGCCTTGTGCATCTCGACGAGTTCGGGTTTCAGCGCCAGGTAGAGTGCGGTTTCGTATTCGCCGGCGTGCGAAGTGCCGCCGTAGTCGGAGTCGCGCAATTCTTTGCCGACGGCTTTGGCCTTGTGCAGATCCCAGTGGTTGACTGAGGCACAGAGAATTTTCCCCTCGTATTCAAGGATAGTGAGACGGGCGGCCATATCGAGCGGTGAGGTGTTCGAACCGTGGCCATTGACGATGAGGATGCGTTCAAAGCCGTGGTGGGCGAGGCTGCAGCAGATGTCTTTGACATAGCGGATAAAGGTGTCCCAAGCGATGGTCAGGGTGCCGTGAAAATCCATGTGGTGCGGACTGTAGCCGTGGGATACTGGTGGGGCGAGCACGGCGACTTCGGGGATGCGGGCAACGGCGGCTTCGCAGATGCCATTGCAGAGTACTACATCAGTGTCTACGGGTAGATGCGGTCCGTGGTCCTCGTGCGTGGAGACGGGCAAGACGGCGACGCGACCTTGTTCGGCGGCTTGTTTGGTTTCGTGCCAGATCATTTCGGCGTAACGGTATTTCACGGGATCGAATCTCCTTGTTTTTTCATCTGTAGAAAGAGATAGACAATCGTGGTATGGGGGGCAATTCTCTGGTAGCTGCTGTCGAGCAAAGCGCTCTGTGTTGTTTTTATCTATTGCAACAGCAATAATTTGCTCGTTCGAACCTGCGCCTGGATCGCAGCCGGTATAGATAGACACTGCTGGCCAATACGACGCCCTGAGTCGTCGCGGTTTTACTACTGTAGCGAATAAACGCTCGCAGCTCGTTCTCCGTCTGCTAAAATCGCCACTTTTTGCCGGCCGAGATTATATACCGCTAATTCTACTGAAGCTTGCATTGGTTAATGCAAAGCCGATCATCGGCTGCGAGATTGAAGGGGTTGGAATATTCTGCTCCAGGCGAAAGTGTTGGAGTTGCGTGGGAGTGCGAGTTTCCCTGAACGCCATTGCACGGTGGGGCATTAAGTTGAGGATAAAACCCGGCGCACCGATAAAGAGATTAGTGTTGCTGCCAGGGCAGGCTTTGGCTCGTAACGGCCTTGCGCATATTGCTCAGCCAAATGGGCCAGAAATATCCAGTGTTGCTGCCGGCGGGCAAGAACGCCGGGTCGATCATATATTTTTTCTTGCGATCGATATCTTTCTGCAAAAAGTCCGCGACGGCCGAATAGGGGATCCAGGCGAAGGTGCTGCGCTCCAGGTAGGCGTCGTTGGCCTCCGGTGGGGGGTGGTTCATTATGCGTGGTGCCGGCACGAAGGCGACCTCGGCAAAATAGGAGGCGAAATCGCCGTCCATCACCGGGGCTTGGCCTTTGATTTTATGCAGTAGGTCGGCGGCTATAAAATAACCGCGCGATTCTTCTGAGCCTTTGTGTGCGGCCGTCTCGGCGATGGTCTCGCCTTCGCGTGCACCACCGCCAAAACCACCCCATCCCCTTTCGCTGCCCGCGTGCTCGGCAAGCAGCAGGTAGACCTCGTCGCCGGATTGGAAATACATCACCATACCGGCCGGTTCGGCAATGGCGACGTTTGCCAGCAGCAGCACCATGCCGCCGCATAAGAGTATCCGTTTCATAGCCGTCTCTCTTTGTTATGGTCGCTTCGTGAAGGTTAAGTTCGTTTAGTAGCTTAAGGTCTATGCTAAACTATGCCAAGCGACAAGGATTACACCTAGGTTTTTTATGCTAGTTGGCGACCGCGTTGCTCGTCTGTATTGGACCGAACCACCCATCGCCTTCCTTTGACCTCGAGCGCGACTATCAGCCCTTGGAAAGAGTCAGCCACCGAGGTTGCCACCAGCAGGCACCGGAAAATACCTATGCCGCCGCCCACCGCTGTATCGAGCTGGGTGTGGAATGGATCGAAGTCGACGTGCGCCAGAGCCGCGACCTTAAACCGCACGACCGACGGGATTGACCAGTTAGACGCCGGCTGGTGGTTTGGCAACGAATTTTCCGAAGAAAAAGTCCCTCGCTCGAAGAATTCCTGCTGTGGGTCGATGGCCGGGCCGGGTCTATATCGACGCCAAAATATCCGATATCCAGACCTTGATTGATGTGGTTCATCGCCTGAGTTTGGCCAACCAAGTGTTTTTCTGGTTCGGCAGCGATAAGAAAGAACGGCTCTTGCGCCAACTGGCACCCGATATCGATCTGAAGACCAACGCCTATAATACCGAGGCGATTTTTAAGGCCGACAAAAATTACTGCGCCGACATCGTCGAAACCGAGCTCAATTGGATTATTCCAGAGTTAGTCGAAGCCTGTCGCCAGACCGGCATTAAACTGATGCTCTTCGTCGGCGTAGTAGCTGAGCCTACAGTGGCAGGACTTGCCCTGCGAAGCCCTCTCCGCCGTTGTTTCTATTCGACCGCGATTGTTTTGACCGCAGTGTGCGGCAGGACACCGGATGCGGTGAGGGCTTGCGTAATCCACTCGGGTGTTAGCTCGTCTATGCCGTTGGGGATGGAGGTGGTCATTCTCCTTGAGTTGCTAGTTCTTTATGGGCCATCATCCAATCTACATAGCGATCGCGCATATTCGATGAAAACTCATGCCCCACTGCGTTGTCGACAAAGTGCTCCGCCTGCCCACCCGCCTCGTTGATTCGGCGCACTGTTTCGGCGTTGATGGCGGCCGGGCAGTCCGTGTCTTGGCCGCCGTCGATAAAGAGCACCGGGCGGTCTGTGAAACGATCGGGATGAGACTGCGTCGCATGTCTTGCGCACCACGTGTCCGCCCACGTGCCCTCCTGGGCACGGCGACACCAGGTATCGGCCTGGTAGAAGCTGGAGCGTTCGACGACCGAAACGAGGGTGCTGAAGCGTTTTTCCTGGGCGAAGACCGTTTGCGCGATCAGACCGCCCATTGAGATGCCGGCCACTTGCTGGCTGGTGGCGGATAGATTGGGAAGTGCCAAGGCGGCATCCAGCAGGGCGGGTGCTTCCTGGCGTGTTTGGTCCATTGCCTCGCAGATAAAAGCCCAGCCGTTGAACGTGGCTCTAGACCAGGCGTCAGTGCGGCGTTCACCGTGTTCGACGCAGTCCGGCGCGACTACGGTAAAACCCGCGGATGCGGCGCAGATGAGCGTCTGGTCCGGCGTATGGAGATCGCCCTTGTGGCCGGTCCAGCCGTGATAGTGGAGCAGCAGCGGCGTGTGTGATAAACGGTCGTCGCGCAAGACGAGGCACGGGATGTCGGCGAGTACTTCTTTGGTGACGCTTATCATAGGGCGTGGACCGTTCTGTTATGGCGCTGGGGGTTAATACTTTTTCCAATATATAGTCCGGGGAATCATCATGCTCTTTGTTGGCGAAATATTCTACCTGAGCATTTATAAAATTCTCATAGGTCTTCTATGCTGTAAAACCGTTCCAATACGATATCCCATCGCTGGTCATGGAAGTAGGTCGACCAGGTATGTCTTCTGATGATCTCTACAACATTGCTTATACGTTGGGGGCGTATCTTTGCGAATCGTATCATAGCGGGCTTCTTAATTTTCACTATCATGTTGTATCTGAACAAAAGGTTCGCGATACAGGTCTATTTCAACTGATAGACGGATATAAGTTCGCAGCAGCGTGTTCTCACTTGGTATATTCATCATTGAATATTGCCAGTGGACTGTCAAGTTGAGCGTATAGCAATAACATCGAATCACCGTGCGCCCTCTTGCTCGACACCGCCTTAATTCCCTCCTATATTGAAGCAACTCAAGGAGTTGCATAAGACCCGATGCCTGCACAATTAACAACTCTCAAAGACATTAAAGCCGCCCGCGAGCGCATTGGCGACTATATCTATTACTCGCCACTGGCTCACTCCGAGACCCTGAGCCAAATCAGCGGTGTCCAGCTATATCTCAAGTTAGAAAACCTGCAGATGACCGGCTCGTTCAAAGACCGGGGGGCGTTCAATAAGGTATTGCAATTGGATACGGCAGAGCGGGCGCGCGGAGTGGTAGCCGCATCGGCGGGTAATCATGCGCAGGCCGTGGCTTATTTGGCGCAACGATTGCGCATATCGGCGACGATCGCGATGCCCGAAAACGCGCCGCTGACCAAGGTTGCTAATACGCGTAGGCACGGGGCCGAGGTGGTACTGTCGGGGGCGACCTATCAAGACGCCTACGACAAGGCGGTGGAAATACAGCAGCAGCAGGGCGCGACCTTTGTGCATCCCTTTGATGATGCCGAGGTAATCGCGGGACAGGGCACGATCGGTCTTGAGCTTTTGGAACAGCTACCGAAGCTCGACGCGGTGGTGGTGCCGGTGGGTGGGGGCGGGTTGGTCTCGGGAATCGCGGTGGCGCTCAAAGAGCACAATCCCCAAATTGAAATTATCGGT
>DQLG01000755.1 GCA_015660315.1 Candidatus Latescibacterota bacterium | reverse complement strand
CTTTGCGTCGAAGCTGATGTTCATACGAATAGTGTCCCGTCGCGTTCAGACTCTTGACTAGGTGTTCCCGATCTTGTGGATGCACATAGAGATCCTGGACGTTGATCTGGTTTATTTCGTCGGGTGAATATCCGTTGATAGCGAGCGCTTGCGGGTTGAAATAGAGTGGCAGTCCAGTGGGGGAAGTCTCCGATATACCGACGGGTAAATCTTCGACTAAAGCGCTATAACGTGCTTCGCTTTGGCGTAATTGCTCGACTAATCTGGATTGATAGATGGTCTGGGAGATGCGGCCGGCGATGGCGGTCAGCAGATCTAAATCTTTAGGGACAAACGGACTATGGGTTGAGCTGAGCGTAATAGTGCCGATGGTCGTTTGCTCTCCGATAGTCAGGGGAGCGCAGATATTGCTCGTAATGGTGCGATCGCCAATGGCTTTCTGGTAGTGGCGGTCATTCTCTGTATTTAGGGAGCCGCCCGATTGCTCAACTTCCTCTCGGGATTGTGTGATTAGGGCAATACCCTGCTGGAATACGCGGCCTGAAATCGACTCGCCAGCAAATAGTTTGATATTTTGCATGGCTTGCTGATCGTAACCGAGGCAAGAGCGTGGAATCAGTGCCTCTTGCAGGTTATCATAGAGGTAGACCGCCCCGATATCAGCGCCAGGCATGACGGTCCTGAGTCGGTTGAGAATCTGTGAAAGCAGTTTGTCCAAATCCATATCGAGATCGCGGGTGATCTCGATGAGCAGCTGCAACCGGTCGTCGGTATCGTGTTGTTGGGGTGTAGCATGCTCCGTCATGGGTCTACCTCCAAGAGACCAAAGAGTACGGCGAGGAGTAGGGGATATCAAGAAAAATGTGGGATAATGTAGGACTACGGCAGAAGATTTTCCATTAATAGACAAAGGGGACGATCTATTTAGGCGATCCTCTTTGTCTATTAATAAAACAAGATAACTTCGATATTTTTTATTTCGAGATGAGGAAAATCAATATGGTGACAAGCACTGCTACCGTGGCAACAAGTAGACAGGGGCGATAGGCAGGTCCTGTCAAATGGTTTGGCTTTGTCGAGGTTTTTTTGAATTATCGCTAAATTTTTTGGATAAATCGGGGAATGCAATCGGGGATGCGTGTAGATTTATGCAACGTAGCTGGACATTGCAAACTATATTCTGAATTATTTTTTCAGTATTGTAACTAATGGCCTTAGGTGAGGATTTTAATATCAACGAGCACAGTGATTTATGGAGAGTGGCTTGTGGGTTATTCGCTAGCTAGTTCGACCACCGTCGTTCTGTAGCGGCTTGCTCAAGAAAATATCCATAGATTCAAAATCATCGTCAGATGTGGCTTCCAATTGTTCTGCATCGGTGACGAATTGATCGATCCGTTCGCTGTTGGATTGGCATAATTTGCCGAGTATTAGACGAGATCCCTCTGCAGCTTTCTTGTGTTGAATGACCTCTTCTAAGCGCGAGTAGGTTAGGTTTTTTTTAGTTGCTCTAAACGGGTGAGATCCCGTCGGATCATATCGAGTCGATGAGCGGTGACTAGGGCTACGACTACTGCAATGGTGACCAAAACCTGGCCAGTACCATTCGGTTTGTCATAACGCACTTTTTATGCGCTACATCACAAGCAAATCAATTTTTATGTAAAAGGCTTCCCAGAAAAATACAGGCATTGGCTAGAGGTTACTCAAAAGAGTCAATAGGCAACATTTTTTCGAGTGTAAAGGCCGCTGCATGTTTGTGTCCGCCTCCGCCATAGGACCTTGCTATCGTGCCAACGTCGGCAGCATCTTCGCCTTTTGACCGCAAATTATAGACGAATTTGTTGTCTGGTCGGACAAAAAAGACAGCGGAAAAAGGATGGCCACCAGCAAGTGCATTGCCTATTTCCGATGTCAGGAAAGTTGCGTTGCTAATGGGCACGCGAAAACCACTGATAGTTGTCCAGCCGTGGTGTTTGACGCGTGGATGAATGAGCCGATGTTGAAAGCGCAATATCGCTTCTCCTTCGGCGGCCAATGCTTTGGGGCCTTTTTCGGCAAGACCATCCCAAACCGCAAAGTCTCGCGGATAGGAGGTCAGTGCGGCATTGACCGCTTTTGAATCGGCCAATTTCCAATTCCAAAGGTCGCGGTCTTCGGTATAGGATACGAGCCAGGGCACGTTGTCGGCGCTGACCTGGGATCGCGGGTCGAAGAAGTGTTCCCAGGTCATTCGGGCACCGGATTTGTCCTGGGCAAACACGCAGTAATCAAGGCCTGCCAATTCCCGCTCAGCCGTCTCGTGGTGGTCAAGTACGAGCAAGGAGCGCGCTTGCTCTTGCATTTCCATCAATAACGGGCGTTCATAACTGAAATCGAGTATGACCACATCGCGGTCTTCGGTGACCGGGGGAGGGGTGTTGAATTGTACGGCTTTGAACTCGGATTGTGGATTGACATAACGACGATAAACCCAAGCGGCACAGAATCCGTCGTTACAGCCGCCGTGGAACAGGACCAAAGGTCTCATTGTTTTCCTTAAGCATTAAAGGAAGCATGATATGCAGTATAGTCTTCCTTGACAGAGATAAGTCGATCGATATGTTTTTTCTTTACATAATGTAGTGCAATCAACAGAAAGGCCAAAGTGGAAGAGAGAGTACCGGTAATCAAAGCCTATATAAACCCCTATTGCCCCTGGAGTCCGGGGGTTCGCACAGCCCTCGACAACGCTGGATTGGCGTATGAGATTCTCGATATCACAAGGAACAAGGACGCCTTTAGCGAAATGGTAGAAAAGAGTCGGCAATACTCCTCGCCCTGCGTTGAGATCGACGGCCATATGCTGGCTGATGTCGGTGGCGAAGAAGTCGAAGCTTGGTTAAGGCAACGCGGATTGTTATAAGCGCATTATCTATTACCATCGGGTCGGCTTAAAAGTCCAATCTGGCTCGATTTTCTGCATTTCTATCTCGTCATTGCGGTTTTTAAGCCCACAATCGAGATAAGAGCTATGCAGTCTTGCAAGGGCCTCGCGATCGAGCTCGACACCCAAGCCAGGTGCATTAGTGATTTCATAATACCCTTCTTCAATGGGCAATTGGCCACCGACAACGACTTCATCCGACTGCCAGGGATAGTGTGTGTCCAGGGCATAAGTGAGGTTTGGGACTGCAGCTCCTAGATGGGCCATCGCGGCTAGAGAGATCCCCAAATGGCTATTGGAGTGCATCGACAGTCCACGGCCGAAGGTGCGGCAAATTCGGCCTAATTCAACTGAGGCGCGCAAACCGCCCCAATAGTGGTGATCGGCTAAGATAATATCTTCGGATCCGAGGCGGATGCTCGCTGGCAAATCCTCAAACGACGTCGTGCACATGTTCGTGGCTAGCGGAATACTGAGTGCTTGGCGGACTTCGGCCATCGCTTCCTGTCCCCTAACAGGGTCTTCGTAGTATTCGAGAACACCTTCCATCTTTTTGCCCCAGTTTATCGCCGTGTCGACGGCCCATACCGCATTGGGGTCAAGGCGGAGCGGAGTGTCGGGGCCAAAGGCCTCGCGAAGGGCCAATATTGAACCGACCTCAATTGCCGGATCCAGCGTGCCCCCCTTTAGTTTGATCGATTGAAAACCAAATTCGTCGCACATTGCACTGGCCTGAGCTACGATGCCTTCTGGATCTAGGGCGGAGACTTGCCTTGCTTGAGCCCAGCCATCGGCATTTGCGTCAAGGTCGAATTCGAGAGGGCCGCCAGCTCCCTCGTGCTTAAAGAATAAATAAGCGGAAAAAGGCACCCTCTCGCGTGCAGGGCCACCGAGCAAGTCGACTACGCGACAGCCCATATCTTTACCTAACAGGTCCAGGCAGGCTACTTCGACAGCGCTGAAGATATGTACTAGACGGCGCTGGTCCCAGGGGGCTTGACCTCGGGCGTCAGCGCCATGGCTGCGAAAGCGTTGTTCGAGTAGGTGCAATAGGTGATTCAAGGCGAATGGGTCATGCCCTACAACGACCTCACGGGCTTCGATAAGGGCATCTGTGACAGCTTGGCTGCCGGGGATTTCGCTGATGCCGCTGATCCCATTGTCGCTGACTAGTTCAACTATGGTGCGCAAGGCGTAGGGAGCGTGTAATCCGGCGGCATTTCGCAGGGGGGGATCGGTGATGGCGATAGGAGTGATATGCATATCGGTTATGCGCAAGGCGGGGCTCCTTTGAATTATTAGCGGCTTAAGAAAATAAATAAACGAAATACGGCTGTAAATGACAGAATCAACGGTAGAAATGCTGGTAGGAATGCTGTCTCTTGCCTTATATTTTAAAGAAGAGGAGCACTTTGTGAAAATCGCAAATCGGAAGATCAAATGTATTTCTTATTTGGGTTGATGGTCTTGGGGTTGGCCGTGTTGGCAGGGGGGCAGGTCTGGGCTGTTACGGGCTCGATCACTTCAGCCGTGTTGGCTGGGGGGGCGATCTTTGTGCTCTTGGCCTGGTTGGTGCGCGGTCTGACAAAGAAGAGGCGGGTCGATTGTCTGGTCGGGGAAGTTCAGGAAGGTCTGGATGAATCTGAATTTACTACATTGGTTCCAGGTCAGAAGATTTCGCAAGATCGAGTGCAAAAACAGGTTCTGCGGCAATCTGAACAAGCGGCTCATTCGATCCGCTCAATGTTACAAAAAAAGAAAACGGGGAGGTCTTAAGCCGTAGCGCTAACTTTGCTTAGGATAAATGGTCTGGGATGTTTTCCCGGGTTGCCACTAAGCCCACTTGCCTAGCTTCGTGAAGGAAGAGGCTCAGTGTGCTTTGCGGGATTTTCTGCAGGAAATACTCGCAATCGGCAACGACTAAGAGTTTACCTCTCGCCCGGGAAAGGCTAACGTTGAGCAAGCGAGCGGCATCGGATGTCGTAGACTGGTCTGCGAGCAGCTTACCTGGAGGGAGGGGCGCTGTATCGACTAAGTCGAGAATTATCATGTTCTTCTCGCGGCCCTGGAATCTATGGACTGTACTGCATTCGATGGATTCGCCCAGGAGGTTTTCTTGCCGTAATAGGTCGCGGGTTAAACGAGCTTGTTCTGCATAGGGTGTGATTACTCCTATATCCAGCAAGCCATCATTAAGGGCGGAACGAACCAACGCGACGCAGCTTAGAGCCGAGAGTTCATTGCAGCGGGAATGGTGTCCTTGATACTTGCATTGCGTGTGCCCTTTGGTGTCTATCAGAACGAGTGGATGACCAGGGAACGGCGCTTTCTCTACTAGTGTTTTGTGCGTCAGGTCGGTTGTTGCAGAGTGTAGGGCCCCATGATAAAAGAGCTTGCTTATTAAGTCACCGATCGTCGGATGCATTCGGTATTGCGTGTCGAGTAATGCGACATTGTGGGATGTCAGGGGGGTGGGAGCGGCTATAGAAAAAATGCTTCGCCCCAGGGCTTTCCGTACAAAGGGGTCCCGTGATTGCACGATCGGGGGCAGCTGTTTGGGGTCGCCGACGACAATGATCTGCTCCTTCGCCATGCAGGCGCTAAAGAATAAGGTCGGCAATACGGCTATAGATGCTTCTTCGACGATTACAACATCGAAGCTTGCATCGCGCATAAGGGGGTGCAGATAGACATTGGCCAGCGTCGAAAAGACTAGACGAGCCTCAGTGAAGGCCTGTTGTTCCCTTTGCTGCTGTGCTGTATATAGTGCTTTGCCCCGTAAACGGTATAAGTCGTGAAGCCGTTGCAAGCGGCGTAGCCGCATTGCGATGGTTGTGACGAGTCGGTCTGGGGGCAATTGTGCGAGCAGGGGGCCACGGCGGCCTGAAAATATAGAGCGCAGGGCGGGCAGGATGTGCGGTACTGGGGCGGGATCGGAAAATAAGTTAAGTTGGGATTCTGCTAAGGTTTGTTCGAGTTGGTCTAGCGCTTCCTGGGCCTTGCGAATGGTCTCGTGCAGATCGCTCAAACGATCCTCTATCGCTTCGAGCCTTGCTCGGCGATCTTGATCGCGGGCATTTGCAACCTCTTGCAGCGTCATTTCAGGGTGGGATACCGCATTTTGGCCCATGCGGATAACCTTGTGCTGATGCAAGAAGGGGTGGCCCCCAGGATGCTTGGCGAGTTGTTCGAGCGCTTGGTCCACGGCGGCGTTGGTGGTGGATGTGACGAGAATCCGTCGATCCTGATGCAATAACTCAGCGAGCAGTGCGGCAAGTGTTCGGGTTTTGCCGGTGCCGGGCGGCCCCCAGATCAAAGCGGGGTTTAGTTGGCAACACAGCGAGATCGCCCGCTGTTGACTCGCGTTTAGACCGCTGTGGTCCAAACGTGGGCTTCGATCTAGTGCACAGGCCGGGGATCGAGCAAATAAACGAAGTGCGTTGTCGATAGGGTGACCGGGGAGTATTTCCGAAAGCCCGCTTAGTAGCTTTTCATACAGGAACCATGGATAAATCACCAAGGTATGTCCCTTGCCTTCAAGCGGGATATTTTTGTTGCATTCCAATTGCACCGAGCCGGTGTCGACGCTTGCGACTCTAACGAGATACTCGCTTTTTTCGTGGAGTAAAGTGCATTCTAGGTGGGCGTTTAGTTTTTCGTTGGCTACGGCATAAGAAAAAACATATTTGCGGCGGGTTGTCGTATCTGAGAAAGCTGAATTTTGCTTCCGGCCGTTGAAGAGGGGTACTTCAAACGATCCCTTTTGGCCCCGCATCGTTTCCATTTCGATGCGCAGGGCCTTTTGGAAGCCGCGTACGAATTGTGTTAATTCGGTCATAGTTTCGCGCTGGTGCGGGCAATCTTGAGTCGATAGGATAAATTATATGTTAAGCAGGTTCGGTGCGCTACCCCCAATCCGACAAGATCCAGTCGGAAGGGAAAATCTCATTAACCCTAGGGGTTTAACCGTGAGATGTTTTTATTTTTTATTGTTTGTTTGTTTTCATGTCTTGGCTGTGTCTTTGCTTGAAGCTGAAACCTTGGTTATAG
>DQLG01000070.1 GCA_015660315.1 Candidatus Latescibacterota bacterium | reverse complement strand
TCGATAAAAGTACGAGCGGCACGCAGGTCGTGACGGCGCAGGCCGAGCAGCAGGCCGAGAACTGTTTTCACGCCAGCTTCCTCCAGCCTGTTTCGAGCCGGGGCATGGGACAGGTCATTTTTTTAGAGCCGTGAGACCACGTCTTGCAAGTGTTCGGCAGCCAGGCGCATCACTTCCTTGTCATTGCAGGAGTTGGCGTCCTTGCCTTCGAAGACGACCGAGAGTGCTCCGTTGTAGCCGGCTTCGGCGAGAATGGGGATGATGCGCTCGTAGTCGATCCACTCCTCGCGGCCGCTATCGATCTTGTAGAACTTGGCGCGCACATGGGTAGCTAGGTGCGCGGTCTGTTTCATGTACTCGTATATGTCGTGCTCGGGGTCGGGCGTGCCGCGGTTGAAGGCGGGCGAGCCACACCACTGGCCGGTGTCGAAGAGAAAACCGAAGTTCGGCCGGTCGGTTTCCTCAATGATACGGATGACGTCGTCGCCGGTGGAGGGGTGGTTTTGCAGGCCCATGGCGATGCCGACTTTGAGGCCGTAGTCGCCGACCTCCTGAAAGCATCGGATCTCGCGTTTGCGCTCTTCTGGGTCGGTGAGCGGTTGGCCGCAGAACAGACGGATCATCGGCGCGCCCAAGATCAATGCGATATCCATATCGGCTTTGGCCTGTTCGACTTTGGCGCGCAGTTCCTCGTCGGTGCCGATGAAGTGGCCACCGGAGGCCAGGTAGCCGATGGAGAGGCCTTTTGCGATGCAGGTGAGTTTGGTTTTGATCAGGTAGTCGGGTTCGGAGGAACTGAAACCGCGGTCGCTGCGGAAGTCGATCAGGTCCAGGCGCAGGTCATAGGCGTGCTCGATATAACTTTCGATGCTTTGCAGGGTCGGCGGGTCGTCTTTGCCGAACATGGAGGCGTAGAGGCCTATTTTCATGTGAGCTCCTTGGTTTGGTTGTTGGCGTTTGGAATCGTGGGGAGTGTACTAAATAGGGTTTAGTGCATCAAGCGGGTTTAGTGCGTAGGCTCGCGCCTCCGGCGACGGGCTTGGGGAAATTGTCGATTATGATAGGTTAAGGAAGTACGTGGATCTGTGTATTGAGGCGCGAGAACATATATGCTGCAGAGAGGAGAATGGGCCATGAAGACTATTATTATCGCCGAAATTGGTGAGAACCACTATGGGCAGTGGGATCTGTGCCGCGGGATGGTGGAGGAAGTCGCTGGCGGTGGGGGGACCTATGCCAAATTCCAGACCTATACGGCGGAGCAGTTCGGGAAAGACCACGTTTGGTATGAGGAGTTTAAGAAAGTCGTACTGCCCGAGGCGGAGCATTTTGAGATGCAGGCGCTCTGCCAAGAGCGAGGGATCGGCTTTCTTTGCTCGACGTTTACACAGCGCTCGACAACTTTCCTGGTCGATCGCATGGGCTGTGCCGAGCTCAAACTGGCTTCGAGCAGGGTTACGGACTTGGCGCTATTGGACTATGTGAATAGCCGGGCCGATCAAGTGCAGCGGGTCTATTTGTCGACCGGGATGTCGACGCTGGAGGAAGTGCGCGAGGCCGTCGGGCGGCTCGGACGGATTGAGGAGTTGTATTTATTGCATTGTACCAGCCAATATCCAACCGAAGACGAAAATGTCAATTTGCGCGCGATGGTGACCTTACAGGACGCCTTCCCCGAATATGCAATCGGCTATAGCGATCACAGTCGTGGCATTGAAGCTTGTCTGGCTGCGGTGGCGCTGGGCGCCCAGGTTTTGGAGAAGCATTTTACCTACCATGTGCAGATGCCGGGGGACGACCACGAGGGCGCGTTGACGCCAGAGACTTTAGGGGAATTGGTACAGGGCGTGCAGCGAATTGAACGCATGCTGGGCACGGGGGATAAAAAACCAGTGGCGGCTGAGCAGAAAGCGATGGCGGCGCTCAGGGTGGAGATGCGGGAAGTGGGTTTCGATACTTAGGGTGAAAGATATTTTGTGTCGATTCGCGCTAGGACCAAGCGGCCGGATCGGTCGGCTTCGAAGAAACAGAGCAGGTGGCTGTCGGTAGCGGCGAGGTCGGAGTAGGCGGCCGGACCTTTGTAGAGGATGGTGGGGGCAGAGAAGGTCTGGCAGTCGTCTAGGCTGTAGTAGAGGGCCAGACGGGTGCGGTCGTCGGGGTTGGAGGGGTGGGCGAGGTAGATGGTGTTTTTATCGCGGAGAATACTGCCCTGGCAGGAGGGTTCAGGCAGGCGGGTATCGTACTCGGCGGGGGACCAGCTTTGGCCGCCGTCGTGGCTTGTAGAATGGGCGCGGCATTTTTTGTCTTGGCGACTGCGCATGGCCATGTAGGGGGTGCCGTCGGAAAGTTCAACGGCCATGCATTCATCGGTGGCGTCGGTGGTGATATTGGCGCTGTGGTGCCAAGTCTGGCCGTGGTCGTCGCTGTAGAGGGCGTAGGACGATTGGATTTTGCCCCAGTTAGGATTGGGTGCCCAGGTGAGCGGGCCGGGGCTTTCGTCGGACCAGCAAGGGGCTAGGAGACGGCCGGTGGAAAGTTGTATGCCGTGGCCGGGGCCGGTGCCGACGAAAGACCAGGCGGGGTCTTTGGCTTGGGCGGTGATTTCTTCTGGTTCGGACCAGGTCCGCCCCTCGTCGGCACTGCGGTTGATGAAAACCCACTGGTTGTTTTTGCAGAACAATAAATGGACCCGGCCGGTGTCGCGGTCGACGATGGGGCAGGGATTGCCGCAGGTCTTGCCGCTGGATTCGACGACGATTTGCAGTTCAGCCCAGGTTTGGCCGCCGTCTTCGCTGCGGCGCAGGACGAGGTCGATCTCGTCGTGGTCTCGGCCGGTGTATTTGCGGGCTTCACAAAAGGCGAGCACGGTGCCGGAAGGGAGGTGGGTTAGGGCCGGGATACGATAGGAATGATACCCTCCCTGGCCGGCAGTAAAAAGCGTTTGATTTGTTACTGTATCAGTACTCATTACGCGCGTTCCATCCGGGATATTGTTCTTCGAGGGCGGCCAAGGTCTGCGGCGTATAATAGGCGTGGCCGGTGGGCGGGAAGCGGAAGACTTCTCTTTCGGCGGCGGTGAGCGTGCCGATAAATTCGCCGAAGATCGGGTTTTTGCCCTTGTCGGTATAGTGGCGGAAGCCCTCCCAGTAGTGGTCGGCGCGGCCGAGGCCGAAACCCCAGGTGTAGCGCTGGCCGTCGGCGCGCAGATAATCGCTAGCCGAGTGCATGGTGTAGTTTGTGAAGATGCACAAAGTACCCGCTTCACAGACCAGCGGCTCGGCTTTGCTCATATCGCGGCCGTGTTGTTTGGGAATCAGTCGCAGCGGCGCCTGGTCCTCGCCGACTTCTTCGAGGTGGTGCCAGAAGACAAGTTGGCCGAAGGCGCGGGCCGAGTCGGAGGGTGGCAAGAGCGAATTGTTGCCACTGTCCAGGTGTAGCGCGGAGGCATCCGAACCGGTGCCGCCGCCTTTAAAACCGGGGTAACGGGCGATCATGCAGCCGGCGCGGTAGTGGATATGCTCGCTGTTGAACCATTTGCGAGCGAAGTCCCAGGCCGCATGATGCACGATGCCGCGCAAGAGAGCCATTTCGGGCGGGGGGAATTCGCTGAGGATCGCGCGGCCGGACGGCGGGTCGTCTTTGACTTCTTCCCACGAGGGCAGCGCGCGTCGCTGGGCGGCCTGCAGGTCTTTTAGTTCTTCGCCGTGGCGGAAGCCGGGCACGATGATATAACCTCGTTGTTCTAATTCGTCGATATGGGCGTCGTTTAATTCCATGGTGATCCGTTTTGTGTTTAATGGTTTAGTCACAAGATGCTTTTTTACGAATTGTATTCGTTTCGCCTGCGCGTTTTAGCGCTTAAAGAAAAAATCCTCGGCCGTCTTGACCAAGATCTGCTGTTTGTCGCTAGCGCTCAAAAAATCTGCGTGCTCGCGGATCAAGGCGATCGAAGCGGCGAAGTCGGTGTGCGGGTCTTGCATGACGACGGGGCCGCCGCTGTCGCTTTCCCACATAATGCGCTCGGGTCCAAAGGCATCTACGACGCGTTCTATCAGGGGCAGTAGATCCAAGTAGGGTGCTTTGCCGTCGCCGAGGGCCTGGAAGGGGCCGAGCTTGAGCATGATGCCAGGATAGCGGGCCATGCGGCAGAGCGCGCGGATCTCCTGTTCGGGCCAGACGCCGTCGCGAATGCGGACACCGCAGAGATGGTCGAGGATGACCGGGGTTGCCGGGAAGCGGCGGCACATGCGGATCAGGTCGGGCAAATCGTCTAGACCCATGAGAAAGCTGAGGCCCAGATTGTGTTCGGCACCGGTTTTGAACATCGCTTCATAGCCGGGATAATCAAGCCAACGGTTGGCGCGGCCAAAAGCCGTCGGCCGTCCGGTCTTGCCACCGCGTACCCGGAAAGCGCGGATACCGCCCTCAGAAAGAGCGTGCATGGTCTTGCCGGGATCAGCCAGTGATACGTCGCTTACGCCGGGCACGATGCCGGTGCCGGTGTAGGTCGTGGGGTCGGAGGCGATCAGGTCGAGGATATAGCGGTGGTCGAGACCGTACCAGGTCATCTGCACCAGATTGAGGCGGACCTTGCCGAGGGAGTGGCTGTAGGCGAAATGGTCGTCGGGTGTAAAGGAGGGCAGCCAGAGGTCATCGCGCGTAAAACCGGGGGATAGGGGATAGCGGTCGAAGTCGGGTGACCAGACGTGGATATGGGCATCGATTATATGGTCGGTCAATTCGTTCACGCGTTGGCCTCCTGTTGGTTGCGGCGATAGATCCCTCGCGCCTGGTCGAGTGCGGCGAGCGCGTCATCGGGCAGAGTTAGCCGAGCGCCCGCCAAATTCTCGTCGACGTGCTCGATTTTCTCCGAGCCGGCGAGTACCGAGGTCAGGCCCTGGTACAAGACCCAGGCGACGCAGACCGCGGCGCGGGAGGTGTCGAGATCGGCGGCGACCCGATCGATGGCGGTAGCTAACTGCGCGAGCGCGGGGGCAGCGGGTGTTTGTGGGGCGAGCAGACCGGCATCCATCGGGCTAAAGGCCATGCAGCCCAAGCCTGCGCGTTTGAGCAGGGGGATCATTTGTTCTTCATAGATAGCTACGCGCGAACGACCCGACTCGTCGCAATGGCTACCGGCGATATTGTAATAATCTTCGACGCCGGCGATGGGCGCGGTATCGAGAAAATTCGCGACTTCGACGGCTGTGTGGTTAGACACGCCCCAGTAGCGGATCTTGCCCGCTTGTACTAGATCCTGCATGACCTCGGCAATGGCTGCCGGGGGCGTCTCGGGGTCGCGGTGGTGCAGCAAGTAGAGATCGACATAGTCGGTGCTCAGACGGCGCAGGCTTTCTTCAAGACGATCGGTCAGATGCGCGCGGGTGTAGTGCACGGGCTCGCCGGGTTCGTTTTCGCCTCGCGGCACGAGGCTGGCGGGGATCTTAGTGCAGATAACTACTTCGTCGCGGCGACCGGCGATAGCCCGGGCCAAGACTTCTTCGCCGCCGCCCCAACCATAGGCCTGCGCCGAGTCAAAGAAGTTGACACCCTGGTCGAGGCAATGGTGCAGGACGGCAAGGCCCTCGGGGCTGTCGGCACGCGGCAGGTGGCGGAAGGCGGTGCCTTGGCACAGGCGCGAGACCTGGAGGTCGGTTTGGCCGAATGGGACGCGGTCGCTACTCATAAAGGCTCCGGTAGGGCTTGTTGTGCGATGCAAATGAGGCGTATATAATACGCAAACAGGGCCAGGGCCCACAAAGGGGAAAATATATATGGAAAAATTGCAACTCAGCCCGCAACAGTTGGCCTTTATGCAGACCTTCGGCTATTTGAGCCTGCCCGGTTTGCTCAACGACTGTATCGACGAGGTGATCGCGGCGTTCGAAGCTATATGGGATGATCACGGCGGCGGCCACGGTGGCAAACCGCACGACGGCACGGCGCGTTCGTGTATTGTGCCCTTTATAGATCAGAGCGAATATCTGTCTGGCCTGCTCGACGACCCCCGCGTTAATGGGGTGTTCTCCAGTCTGCTCGGCGATGACTTTCAGTATTTGGGTAGCGACGGCAACTATTATGTCGGCGATACGAGTTGGCATTCGGATGGGGGTTGGCCGCGGTCGATCGTCTATTACAAGATGGCGCTCTATCTCGATCCGCTGACCAGCAAAACGGGCGCGATTCGGGTGATCCCGGGCAGCCATCGCTATGGCGAGGGGTATGCCGAACAAGTGCAGGCGATGGCGCGCGAGTCGGAGCAAAAATGGGGCGTCGGCGGGGCTGAGGTGCCGGCGATGGCCTTAGAGACCCAACCGGGCGATGTGGTGGTTTTTAATCAGGGCACCAAACACAGCGCTTGGGGCGGTGGAACGCGACGGCGGATGTTTACACTCAACTGCACGGTGCGGCATGAGGAAGAGCAGTTGCCGCTGATGCGGAAGGAGGTGAGCAACTTCGCGCGCTTCCAGGTAGATTCGGTCTACGGCGAGGCAATGGTCAAGGGCGCGGGGCCGGGGCGGATGCGGCATCTGGAGCAGGCTCTGGCCAATGAGGACCACTTGCCGGAGCTGTCGCGCAAGGCGCGGGAGGAACGCGGGGAGCCGTCGCGGGGGTAGGGTGGCCTGTGTGGGTTATGCCTTGAGCGGTTCGCCGACGCCGGGCTGATCGAGGTAGTCGATTTCTTCGAAGCGGTTGATCCAGTGCTGGCGGATCGGGCTTTGTTGCGGATTGTCAAGCCAGTTGCGGGAGTAGTTGTATTGGCGCCGGGTTTTGAAACCCTTGATAGAGCCGGCGTGGCCTAAGCCCAAGGAGCGGATGCTTTCGACCTCTTCTGGCGCTTGCGGGTTGGCGAAATAGTCGAGGTTCCAGGCACGGCGGTTATCGCTGCCGCCGTGCGAGGCATGCCAGGTACGGATGTCGAAGGCGATGACATCGCCCGGTTTGGTGGCGATGGCCTGGCAGGGTACGTCGGTGAGCGGTGTATCCCGCATGGCTTTGGCGAAGGCGTCGCGCTCGGCGCCACGCAATAGGTGCGAGCCGGGGATGACGCGCAAGGCGCCAGAATCGGCACCGAGCGTGTCGAGATAGAAGATGAATTTGCAGGCGATCTGGTTTTCGTCACCGGTGTCGGGGTGCCAGGTGGTGCTGCTGACATAGCGGTTGATATCGACGCCGATGCCCAACACGTCGTCGCCGCAGATCTGTTGGGCGGGTCCTAAGAAGCGCGGGTCTTCCATGAGTGCGGCGGCGAAGGGCGTGGATTCGTCGGTCATGCGGGTCCACAGGCGCTCGGATCCGTCGTTGCGTTCGGCGGGGT
Source organism: Candidatus Latescibacterota bacterium (assembly GCA_015660315.1). Classification (GTDB taxonomy): domain Bacteria; phylum Latescibacterota; class UBA2968; order UBA8231; family UBA8231. The sequence goes on along the minus strand of DQLG01000070.1, from coordinate 4,898 downwards.
ATTGCGCGGCGAGCGCGTCCTCGTGGTCGCGGGCGAGTTGCACAAGGGTGTCGGCGTTTAGGTGCTGCGGCAGGAGGATATAGCCGAAGGTTTTAAAGAATCGCAGTTGTTCGCTATTCATGCTTGCCTCAGTTCTTTACTCGTAAGGATCAGCGCAAAGTGCAGTAGGATGAATGTAGTACCAGTGATCAACAGCATCCAGTCGTTGCCGATTATCTCCCCCAGCGAACCGCCGATAAACCAGCCGAAGATGCCGTAGACCGCTATGACTAGGCCACAAGCCGAAGCTCGAGGCCGATGGAGTTAGCAAGCTTGCTGTCGAAGAGCCATTTGAAGGGGCGGCGCAGCAGTTGCAGCGCGGGGTTTTGTTTTTTGCTCAACGGCTTGTCATTTTTCATTTCAAGTCGCCGGACGCCCGCCGTTCTGCTCCATAGGCCTCAAGCTCGCTCTTCTCTTGCTGTGTGATCGGTACCCGTTCCGATAGTCCCGCCGCAACTTCCTCAAAGAGATCCACATTCCGCAAACCCATGATCGTAGTGGCCACGGCGTCGTTGCTGAGTACGTAGCGGTAGAACTGCACTGGATCGGGCGCTTTCGGGCCTTTGAGCAGCTTTTCGTTGCGTGAGGCGTTCATAATCACCACACCGGTATTGTGGGCCTGTGCCGCGGGAATTACGGTTTCTTCCGCCTCTCTTAGCGCACAATTATACCAGCAGAGCACGGTGTCGAAATGACCGGTGAGCACGGCTTCTGCTATTTGCGGCCAATCGTGTCCGGTGACGCCGATAAAACGCACCAGTCCTTCTTCGCGCGCTTGTTGCACGGCTTCGAGCGCGCCGCCGGGGCCGAGTGCTTGCTTGCGTTCTTCTTCGGTATTTAGGTGGTGGAGTTGGTAGATGTCGAGATGGTCAGTTTTGAGTTCACGCAGCGAGGTTTCCAACTCTTGGCGGGCGCCTGCCGCGTCGCGCTTGGAGGTTTTGCTGGCCAGAATAAGTTCGTCGCGGCGGCCCTGTATCGCCTGGCCGATCACTTTTTCGTCTTCACCGTCGTGATAGCTGCGCGCGGTATCGACGTAGTTGACGCCGCAATCGAGCGCGGCCTTGTAGCCATCGATTGTTTTGCAATAGGCGCCGCCGATGCCATAGCGAGTGACTTCGAGACCGGTGCGGCCCAAGGTGGCACGCGGAAGATCGTAGGGCATGAGTTCGCTCCTGAAAAATGTAGTAAGGCTTTTAACGCAGTGATTGGTGCTATTGTAGTTGCGCTAACGCGGCTTTGACGCGCTCCGGTGTAAAGGGCATCTCGCGCAAACGGACCCCCACAGCGTCGAAAACGGCATTGGCCCTTGCGTGGCCTCGCCGCTGCCGAGGCTGGGCGTACTGGGCTGGTCGAGCAATTTGACGGAGACGGCGGGAATTTCTGCGAAACGCAAGACGGGGTAGGTGTCCCAGTCGCGGCTGGTGACGCCGTCGGGGCCGTAGTGCACTTGTTCTTTGAGCGTCCAACTGGCGGCTTGCAGCACGCCGCCTTCGAGCTGGTTGGCCAGACCGTCGGGGTTAACGATTTGGCCAGCGTCGCCGGCGATAGCGGCGTTTGTTAGGTGGATCTGGCCGCTGGCGGTGTCTACTTCGACATCAAAGACGACGGCGACATAACACTTGGCGTTTTTGTATTGCGCGAAACCGAGGCCCTGGCCGTGACCCTGGCCATTGTCGCGCCCGCCCGAACGCCAGTTGGCCTCTTGTGCGGCGGCCTCGATCACAGCGCGGGCCCGCGGGTCGTCGAGATGGCGCAAGCGGAATTCTATGGGGTCTGCCTTTGTCGCTGTAGCCAATTCGTCCATAAAGGATTCGATGGCGAAGACATTGCCGACGGCGCCTAGCCCCCTGAGCGCCGAGGTGTGCAGCGGGGAGTCGGGCACGAAATGTTTGACAACGCGGCGGCGGGCGAAGGCGTAGAGCGGGTCGGCGTTGCGGTGGATGCCGCCGTGGGAGCCCTTGCCGGGTTTGGGTCTGGGCGGCGGCAGCGGGTTTTCGCGATAGCGAGCGGCGAGCAGGTTGGAGGCGCCTGCCATTGGTCTGGGCCTACTCGAATGTGTGTAGCTCCAGGCGTCGTGGTTCCAGTCGCAGATCTGGCCATGCTCGTCGAGGCTGGCCTGTGTTTTGACGAGCATCGCGGAGCCGTAGGCCTCCCAGCCGTGCTCGTCGGCGCGCGACCATTTGAGTAGCACAGGGCGACCGGGCAGGGCTTGGGCTAGGAGCGCAGCGTCAAGCGCCACATCGTCGGCGCCGTTATGACCGTAACAGCCGGGGCCTTCGAGGTGCTGGACGCGGACTTGATTGTCGTCTAGATCGAGGGCGGAAGCGAGCGAGCCACGCAATGGGTAAACGCCTTGGGTGTGGCTCCAGACGTTGAGGTGCTCGTCCTGCCAGAGGGCGGCGGCAGCAGCGGGCCCCAGAGCGGCGTGCATGTGATAGGGTTTGCGATAAGTCGCTTCGAGGGTTTGTACCGCGTTGGCTGGTGTTTCGATCGGCGGCACAGGGCCGTCTTGCGGCACGCCGTCGACGACGAGGAAGTCTTGGCTGGTTTTGGCGACCAGGTCGGTGTAGAGGTTTTCGGCGGCGGGCAAGGGTTGCACGTGCCAACGCGCGTTTTGGCACAGGGCTTCGGCGGCTTTTTCAGCTTGCTCTTCGCGCTCGGCGAGTACGCCCAAGAAGGAGCCGTCGCGGACTACGGCGATCACCCCAGGCAGCGATGCGGCGGTATTTTCGTCTATGTATTCTAAGGTCGAAGCATAGGTCGGCGGGCGGATGACGCGGCCGTGCACCATATCGGGCAAGCACAGGTCGTGCACGAAAGAAGGTGTGCCGGCGATTTTGGCCGGTAGGTCGAGGCGCGGTACGGGCTGGCCGACAAGGGTGTATTCTGCCGGCGATTTTGGCTGGCCGACGCCGAGTTCGGTTTCGCCAAAAAGTTGATCGCCTTGCAGCGCCCAGTAGGTGGTCTCTTTTTTGCCGTCGGTGACGGTGCCGTCGGTGATGCGCAGGTTTTCGACGGGAACCTTCCATGCGTTGGCGGCCTTTGCCAGCAATAAATAACGCGCGGCGGCGGCGGCTTGGCGAAAGGCCGAGCCGACGATTTGGATCGAGTTGCTGCCGGAGGTGTAGGAGGCGGTCGGCGTGCGCTCGGTGTCGGCGCGTTCAACTAAAATGCGCGTGAAGTCGATATCTAATTCGTCGGCGGCGATTTGCGCGACGGCGGTCAGGATGCCCTGGCCGATTTCGACATGGGCGACCATCAGCGTTACGTGGCCGTCGGGGCTGAAGCGAATTAGGGGGTCGATGCTCATCGGGCCATCTCGCCTGCGGCGCGCTGTATCGCGCAAATAATGCGGTTGTGGGTGCCGCAGCGGCAGATGTGTACTGCTAGGGCTTCGCATATTTCGGCGCGGGAGGGCTGCGGGTTATTGTCGAGTAGGGCTTTGGCGGCGACGATCAGCCCGGCGGTGCAATAACCGCATTGCGCGGCCTGTTCGGCGATAAAGGCGCGTTGCAGAGGATGCAGATCGGCCGGTGTGCCCAGGCCTTCGAGGGTGGTGATATCGGCGTTGGCGACGGCGGCTATGGGTGTGGCGCAGGAGGGCACGGCCTGGCCGTCGACGAGTACTTTGCAGGCACCGCACTGTTCGAGGCCGCAGCCGAATTTGGCGGCTTTGAGCCCGAGGTCGTTGCGCAGGATCTGTAGGAGCGGCGCGTCAGGGTCGACGTCGAGGTGGTGGTTTTCCCCGTTGACCTTTAGTTCGATGGCTGCGGTCATTTTTTAGGCCGTTTCCAGTAAATCAGGTGGTAGGTTCCAAGAATTCCAACTCTTTTAATCGGTTGATCCAACCCCGGCGCAGGGCGCTGTTGCGGGGATTGGCTACCCAATCGGGGTGGAAGAGCGGGTCGTCGGGGCGGTGGTATTGGGCGGGAGCGTTGCGGCTGCCGGCGGCGCGTTTGCGCGCGGCTGCGGCTTCTTCGGGGGTCTTGGGGTTTTTGTAATAGCAGCAGGTGCTCATGCGCCGGCCCTCGCTGCCGCCAGAGCTGGCGTGCCAGCAGCGCATGTCGAAGGCGACGACATCGACCGGCTCGCAGGTGCAGATATACGAGGGAATTTCTTCGATCCCCAAGTCCATCGATTTGAGGTTTTCGCGAAGATCGTCGTGCAGGGGATTGCGGTGTGAGCCGGGTATCAGTCGCAGTGCGCCAGTGTCGGGGCCGACGGGGTCGAGGTAGAAGGCGTACTTGACGCCGTAGCAGTCTTCTTTGGGATCGACGTGGTGGTCGGGGTGCCAGCCGGTGTTGCCGACATAGCGATTGGCATCGGTGCCGGTGGCGAAGGCGTCTTCACCATAGAGTTGCGCGGTGATCGACCAGAAGCGCTGATCTTCTAGTAGGTGGGCGTAGAAGGGCGTTTCGGGCCCCATTTGTGATACCCAATGGCGCTCGGAGCCGTCGAAGGGGCGGTGTCGGTAGGCGCGGTCGAGGCCTTTTTCGAATTCTGCGCGTAGTGTGCTGACTTCGGCGAGGGTGAAGAATTGGCGCAGGACGATAAAACCGAAAGTCTGGAAGTGCTGGTACTGTTCGTTGCTGAGCATAGAGACTTCTCCGAGTCGCAGTACGGGTCGCTCGGCAAGATACCTAATTCGTTGCGGCTCTACAATAGACTAGCTGCGGTCGGCGGCGATGAGCAGGCCGCCGATTTGCGCGAGGGGTGCGCAGTATTCGATATCGGCGTCGGTGTAGCCACCGGGCTTGTTGGCCAGCGCGCAGGCACCTAGGAGTTGGCCAGCGACGATAAAGGGGATACCGAGGAAACACGACAACTTCATATGGCCCGCTGGGACGCCGCCAGAGCGC
>DQLG01000366.1 GCA_015660315.1 Candidatus Latescibacterota bacterium | reverse complement strand
GGAGTAATTGCCTGGTCGACGGATGAACCGGCCACCCGCCAGGTCCGCTATTGGCCAGAGAGTGATCCCTCGTTGGTCGAGACGATTGAGGAGGGATCACTCTCGCGCGAGCATCAGATGGTGCTGAGCAATCTACTGCCGGGCACGGTCTACCAATATGTGGTGTCTTCGATCGATGCGGCCCGCAATGAGCCGACCGAGAGTGAGTCCTTTCAATTTCGCACCAAGGCCACGCCGGTCGAACCAGTCTTTACCTTGGGGCCGATCGCCGAGGCTACCGAGAGCAGTACCTCGATCACTTGGTCGACGAATGTTCCAGCGACTTCGATTGTCGATATTGGCGAGACTGTTGGCTATGGCACGCATCTCGAAGTCGGTGATTTGGCGCAGGATCACGAGATCGTAGTGCGCAACCTGGTGCCGGGCACGACCTACCACTATAAGGTTACCAGCGTCGATTTGAGCAATAAGACGATCACTTCGGATCCGACCGGATTTGCGCTATTTAGCAAAGACCTCACGGTGCGTACGCCCGGCTCGGCCGATACCGAAGCTCCGGCGATGGTCGCTAATCCGACGACGGTGTGGACCGATCAATCCGTGGTGGTTTCGTGGGAAACCGACGAGGTGTCGACCTCGAAGATCGAATGGGAAGAAATCGGTGGGTTGGCAGAGGGCTTTGTCGCCGATAACCAACTCTTACAGGATCACAGCCTGACGGTGACCGGCCTTGAGGGCAGGACACTATATGCGGTACGGGTCATCAGCGAGGATGCGGCGGGCAATAAGATGGTTTGGCAGCCCTCGAGTGCGGCCAAGGCGGCGGCTAAGGCCGCTTTTGATCACGGCCTCGCCGAGGGCCCCTCGGGTAAGGTTGCACAGCCGCCGGGTGGATCGGGGACCTTTGTCACTGATAGCTTTCCCGATACGCAGTTTCCGCTGATTACCGGTGGGCCGCGGGTGCGCGAAAAGAGCGCGGAGAGCTTGACCATAGAATGGCAGACCGACGAGTTGGCCGATTCCTTCGTCCGCTATGGCGAACAACAGGATGTGCTGCTCGACGAGGTCGCCCAGGCCCACGACGTGCAGGTCCACAGTGTGACCCTGACCAATTTACTGCCGGGGACGAGTTATTTCTTCCGCGTCGAATCGACCGATCCCTCGGGCAATGGCGCTTCGGTCAGCGGTATTGAGGTGACGACCACCAATGCGGGAGTTGATCTGGTGCCGCCGCGCTATTTGAGCGAGCCAGTCGTCGAGGGGCAGACCGATCGCCAAGTTGTACTGGGGTGGCGCGCCGATGAAGCGGCCTCTGCGACGATCGAATATGGGCAGCAGGGTCAGGATCCAGCTGTACGTCAGATTCGGCATCGCTTGGAAACGCAGCAGGTTGCGCTGACTAATTTGATGCCGGCGACGAATTATTGGGCCAAAATATGGGTCCAGGACGCGACGCAAAACCAGGTGGAAGTGCCCTTTGAACTGAGTTTTACTACCGATGCGGAACCGGATTTCTTACCGCCGCGTTTTCGCAGTACACCCGCCTTGCAGCAGCTTAGCGATCGCAGTGCATTAATCAGCTGGCAGACCGATGAGTTAGCAGATGCCTTTGTCGACTACGATCTGACGCCCTACCTCGGCGGCGTTAGCGGCAGTCCGGTCTATGCCACTGAGCACGAAGTGCTGTTGACTAACCTCGACCCGGGCGCCGAGTATTTTTTCCGTGCCGGCTCAACCGATCGCGCCGGCAATGGACCGGTCATCAGCGAAGTCCTCACCTTTACGACCTTACTCGACCCGGATGTGCAAGCGCCGGCAGTACCCGATTCTTTGCAGGTATTGGCCGGTGCGGCTGCGGTGTTTTTACAGTGGGATCCGGTCGCTGACGGCGACTTGGGCGGCTATGCGGTCTATCGCGAAGATTCGACCGGCGTATTTCAGGCGGTCGCGTCCCGTTTGGATGTGCCGCGCTATCTCGACGAGGGCCTCGACAATGGTCGAGTCTATAGCTATCGGGTCGCGTCCTTCGATCGGCAGAATCCGCCGAATGAGAGCGCGCCGACTCCGGCTGTTTTGGCTACGCCCAACGCGGGGGCGGTTGGTGATGCGCCGGAGATTAGCGGTTTGGAAGAAGGCGCGACACCCCAGCAGCCGGTGGTGCTGATCAACAATGCCTTGCCCTTAGACTCCGAGATTGAGTTAACCTACACGGTGCAAGTGTCGACTGCGCGCGATTTTTCGACCATTGTCGATCGCGGTGGCGATATTGCCGAGAGTCTTTCCGGGGTGACCCGTTGGCGGGTGACGCGCGAACTGAGTCCGCGCACCAACTATTGGTTTCGTGCCCGCGCTTTTGATGGCCGTTTTGAAAGCCCTTGGAGTCCGGCCCGCGCGCTGCAACCGCGCAACGCGCAGCCGGCGTTGACCAGTGAAGACTTCGATGGCGATGGGGTGGTGGGTTTCGCGGATTTTTTCCTCTTCGCCAGCGGCTACGGTAGCACCGACGCGGTATTGGATCTCGATCGCGGTGGTGCAGTCGATGGCGATGATTTACGGCAATTCGCGCAGAACTTCGGGCGTACGGTGCCCGGCAAGAGGCAGCATGTGCGCAGCATTGAGGCCATCGCCGGCTCTCAAGTTGAAATACAGGCGGAAGCGATCTCGGCCGATGAGGTAATCGTCCGTTTGCGCTTAGAGGGCGTAGAACAAGTCAGCGGTTATGGGCTTAATTTGCGGTTCGAACCGCCGATTCTGCGGCTGGTAGGCCGTCTCGATTCGATGGCTTTGGGAGGCGCGGGAGCTAGTCTGCGGTTGGCGCACGAGGAGGAGGGGGGAGTAGCGGTTGGTGAACATTTGCGCGGTCGGCAACCGTCGGCCGATCTTGGCACCCAGCGCGAAGTGGTCTTGCGCTTTGCCTTTGTCGGTCCTCCACGCAATGTCGATCTACGCGTCGAAGAGGGTTTTGTCGGTGCAGGGCGTGGGCGTGCCTTACGCTTTGAGCGGACCGCTACCGCGCGTATCGTGCCACAGGTGTATGCGCTCTACACTAATTATCCCAATCCGTTTAATCCCTCAACGATCATTCCCCTCGCCATTCCCGCTCAGGGAGAGAAGCGAGCTTCGCTGATGATTTATAATGTATTGGGACAGCGGGTGCGATTGTGGAACCTTAGCCACTTGCGGCCAGGTTTCCACCAATTCACCTGGGACGGTTTGAATCAGGGGGGGCATGCCGTCGCCAGCGGGGTGTATCTGGTGCGCATGGTCGCCGGGGAGTTTCAGCAAGCGCAGAAAATGTTGTTATTGCGCTGAATGGAGCGACCGTTCGATTCAGCGCAATCTGTTGGCCGCTATGTAGTAATTGATCTGGTGTTGATTTTGTTGTAGTTGAGCGATTTTGAACGCCGAGCAAAACCCAACCGCTAATTCGCCACTGTGCTTCGCATAATGCCCGCTATTGCTCTTTGTTACCAAGGCTCTTTCCGTCCTTCTTGATAGTACGCCCCGCCCGCTCGATGCTCTTTTTTAGATGGTCTCTCTCTCTCTTGGATCCCTATTAGGGGTTGCTTGTCGCTCGCCGCTTTAATCGAAAAAATCCTCGTCGCCTTCGGGCAAGTACTGTTTGGCTTCTTCAGCGATGATCTCGACGCCTAGCCCCGGCCGGTCCCAGACCTCGATCTGGCCGTTTTTGACGATATCATCTGGTAATCCATCGACAATATCGTACCACCAAGCCGGATCGCCGGTCGGATATTCGAAGGCGATAAAATTTTGCGGCATAGCGGCCGAGACCTGGACTAGGGCCGCCAAGCCGATTAGGCCATCGAAAGTGCCGTGCGGCGCCATCAGAATGCCGTGTAGGTCGGCGTATTCGGCGACCCATTTTAGCTCGGCGATGCCGCCAATATCGGCCGGGTCCGGCCCGAGGATATTGACCGCCTGTTTTTCGATCAGTTCCGTGAAGTTCTGCCGCAGGTAGATCTGTTCGCCGGTGTGGACCGGTGTCGAAGTGCTCATCGTCAAGTCGCGGTAGAGATCGGCCTGCACATAGGGCGTGTAGTCGCCGGTAAGTATGTCCTCGATCCACATTATATTGTACGGCTCCAATGCCCGAGCGAAGCGGGTCGCGTCGGGAAGCGTCCATCCCGGTCCGCAGTCGAGCGCTAAGCCGACCTCGTCGCCGAGCACTTCTTTCATCGCAATCACGCAGTCGAGCACGTAGTTGAGGCCGTGTTCGGTCATCAGGCCGCGGTTTGCGGCGCGCCGACCCGATTGCACTTCGCCATAGAACATATTGGGCAATGTCATCATGCCCATATTGTGGAAGCCGACGGCCTGCTTGATCATCGTGAAACCTTCCTTGCTGGCCTTCATCTTCGCCATATTCTCGGCGTAATCCTCCGGGGTCTGGCCATCCATCGGAAAACGCACCGAGCCGTTGTAGGTGAGCACGGTATCGCGGATCTTGCCGCCGAGCAGCTTGTAGACCGGCACGCCTGCGGCCTTGCCGGCGATGTCCCACAGTGCCATCTCGATCGCGCTGACGGCACTGCCCCAGGGTTTGAAAGCGCCCATGCGGCGGATCTTGAGCATCACCCGCTCGACATTGGTGGGGTCTTCGCCGAGAATGAGGTCGCGATAGAAGAGTACGTGGGATTTGAGATACGATTTTGAGGATTCGGCCTCACCCCAACCGCAGATACCTTCGTCCGTCGTGATGCGAATGACGGGATTGTTACCGAGGATAGTGCACTTCAGATCGGTGATCTTCATGGGGGAATACTCCGGTTTACAGTTGAGAGGCGGTATTTGTGGAAGATTCTGGAGTATGAATATTCATTATTATTGTCGCTCCGTCAATTGTGGAGTGTCACCATCATAGGTAGAGTTATAAGAGGGCTGATTACCCGTATTCATGCCCGTTTTGCCGCTGTGGAAAACTTGCGCGGCTTTCTAATTTGGATCGTAAACGGGGTGCAGTACAGGTTTGTCCCAACTATCAACAAATAAGGATGAAATACTTTCGTGAATTATATTATCCGTTTTTCCCCCGTTTTAGTTTCTTGTATATTGTTGTCTGTTTCACCCGTTTATAGCACATCTGGCGCGCGTAGTATGCAGGCGCAGCGCATAAAAATAAAACCACAAGTGCCCAAAATTGACGGTCGCCTCGACGATGCGATCTGGCAGCAGAGCCCGGTTTCCTCCGATTTCTTGCAACTTGACCCCATGGAAGGCGAGGTCGCCAGCGAAAAGACGACGGTGCAAGTCGCCTATGACGAAGAAGGGCTATATGTCGGCATTCGTTGTTATGACAGCGACCCGCAAGCGATCGTATCGCGTCTGACGCGGCGCGACGGCGAGACGCAGGCCGATTGGATCTCGCTCAGCCTCGATCCGCATCTCGACCGCCAGACCGGTTGTTTTTTCACGGCCTACGCATCGGGCTCGGTGATCGACGGGATCTATGCAGACGACCGCAATAAGGACGAGACCTGGAATGCGGTGTGGGAGGTAGCGACTTCGATCGACGCCGAGGGGTGGAGCGCCGAGTTTTACATCCCCTATTATGTGATGCGTTTTAGTCCGCAGGACGAATATACATGGGGTTTGAATATCGAGCGCCATATCAGCCGCAAGCAGGAACGCACGCATTGGAACCTGATGCAAAAAGACCAACCCGGCCTGGTGTCGCAATTCGGCAAGCTGCACGGCATCCGCGATATAGACCCACCATTGCACTTGGAATACGTGCCCTATGCGATGGGGCGCTCGATCGTCGACGGCGGTGCGGATTATTTTGGTAATGCCGGGGTCGACCTGCGGTATGGCGTCACTTCGAGTCTGTCGCTCAACGCCACGGTCAACCCCGACTTCGGCCAGGTCGAAGCCGATCCGGCCCAGCTCAACTTGACGGCATTTGAGGACTTTTTTAGCGAACAGCGGCCATTTTTTGTCGAGGGGGCGTCAATTTTCCAGACCGGCGACTACGACCTGTTGTATTCTCGGCGTATCGGGCGCCGACCGGGTTATCTTCCCGTGCCGGAAGACGCCGTCGAAGAGGATCGGCCGGAGGCCACGACAATTTTAGGGGCACTTAAACTGACGGGTAAGACCCAAGGCAAGACGGCTTTTGGCTTATTGCAGGCGGTTACCGCGCCCGAATACGCGGATATAAACCGCAATTCCGCGCGCGATGAGTATCGTATTGAGCCATTGACGAATTATCTGGTGGGCCGAGTGCGGCAGGACGTGCTTGACCGCACTTCAGGTGTCGGGCTTTTCGCCAGCAGCGTGCATCGCCGCGGCGGGCAGAGCGCCTATGTTGGTGCGATGGATTGGGATCTGAGATTCCGCGAGGACATCTACAATCTCACGGGCACTTTGGCGGCTAGTCGGGCCGGTGGGCCGGCTAGCCGCCACAGCGGCTATATCGCCCATGTAGAGTTCGATAAACGCGGCGGCTGGTTTGAGACCGAGGCGGGGCTGGCTGCGCTGTCGCCTGGTGTCGATATCAACGACCTGGGTTTTTTGCGCCGGGGCGACCTGCTGCAAAGTTGGGGGCAGCTACAGTTCTACCGCTATAAACCCATTGGACCGTTCCGGACTTTCGACAACCGTTTTCAGGGTGAGGCGGAGTGGAACTACGACCGCCTGCTCTTGAACCACAGCTACAATGTTTCCAACTGGGCGGATCTGCATAACTACTGGCGGATCCATCTACACTTCGGCCGCGAGTTGGCGGTGATGGATGACAACGATGTCAGACGAGGCGGGCCGATCGTCAAACGCTTGGCCGAAAGTTGGATACACGGCCGAGTGGAAACAGACGAGCGCAAAACGCTCAGCTTTTATCTGCATCCCGATTGGCGTCGCAATGACGGCGGCCGTTCCTACGTGCGTGGTTTGCGTTCCGGCGTGGTGTGGAAGCCTTTGCCTAGCGTGCAGTTTTCGATGGAGCCGCGTTATGAGCGCAAGGTTACCGACGCGCAGTGGGTGGGTGCGCTTAGGGGAGCGGACGGTGTCGACTATGTCTACGGTGAACTGGACAGCCGCACGCTGGATTTGACCACGCGCGCGGAAGTGAGTTTTGCACCGGGTTTGAGCTTGGAGTTGTATCTGCAGCCCTTTATCGCCATCGGCGACTTTGGCGATTTCAAGGAGCTGAACGCGGCGCAGAGTTACGATTTTAGCCCCTATGTATTAGAAGAGAACCGCGATTTTCACCGGCGTTCGCTCAAGAGCAATCTGGTTTTGCGCTGGGAGTTTTCGCCCGGCAGCGCGCTCTTTGTCGTCTGGTCGCAATCGCGCAGTGCCAATCTCGGCGATCCGACGGACGAGGATCTGGAGTTTCGCCCGCTGAGCCGTATCGGCAGTAGTTTCTCCGATAATGGCGATCATGTTTTGTTGGTAAAGGCCAGTTATTGGGTTGGCGGTTGAAATTGACCAACTTGGCTCTGTGGTCTCCGCGATCGATTTGAACTAGGGCGTGATTGATTGGCTGGTGCCGCTATGGTAAATTGAGCAACTGACGACGTGGGGCATTGCGCTGTATGTGGTTATTGTCTGCGGCGGCGGGTAGGGTCGAGCGGCGGAGTTCGGATGTCGACGCGGTTTTTGCGTTGCCGGATTAGGCCGCTCGCGTAAGAGGGTGTTTTCGCCTCAAGCCTCTAGCTCCTTTTAAGGGCGATCTAGAGGCGATAATAGCGCCGGTGTATGGCGCGGATAATATGCGATGTTGCAGCTATTGATCGGCAAGGAAATACGCGGCCACGTTCTCAGCTATCGCTTTTTGTTGACCCTTGCGCTGTTCTTTGTGTTGATCGTAAGCTCGGTCCAACTCATCGCGCTAAATTACGACCGTCAACTAGTCAGCTACAGCGAGGCGAAACGCGCACAAGACGAGAAGCTCAAAGAGGGGACCGATTTTCGCAGGCTGATGTGGGGTGGGACCAAGGTGGATCGGCGGCCCAACGCGTTAAGCGTATTGGCGATGGGCTTAGAAAAGGAGATGTCGCGATCGGTCACTATTTCGAGCTTTCAGCAGGCCAAGCTCGGACGCAGCAAATACGCCAATCCGCTATTTGTGCTCTTTCCCGCCCCAGATCTGCTCTATATCGTCAATATCGTCGCCAGCCTGTTGGCGGTGCTGTTCGCTTTTGACGCGGTTTGCGGTGAGAGCCAAGACGGCACGCTCAAGCTGATTATGGCCAACTCCGTGCCGCGTCACGCGGTGTTGTTGGCCAAATGGATCGGCGGTTATATCGCACTGATGGCGCCTTTTTTATTGTCTGTGCTGACGGCTCTGTTTTTTGCGCAACTGACTACTGCCCTGCATTTCACCGGTGCGGAATGGCTCGCACTGGTCGGTATTCTTGGGGTTTCCGCGCTCTATATCTCGCTATTTTACGCGTTGAGCCTGATGATCTCCTGCCTGGTCCACCGCACGTCTACCTCTTTGGTGATCAACTTCCTGGTTTGGGTATTGCTCGTGTTGGTGGTGCCGAATACGGCGCCGATCGTCGCTCGGGCTTTGGCGCCGATCCCTTCGGCCGGAGTAATCGCCGGCAAACGAGAGGCGATACAGCGCGCCGTCTGGAGTGAAATGCGTGGTATGAGGCGCCGGGGTATGGAAAATGAGGAGCGCCAGCAGCTATTAGATGACGCGCAAATGCGGATCCGCGACGAAACGGACAAGCTGATCACCAGCTATTTGACGAAAGTGGATCAACAGATCGCCTTGGGTATATTGCTGGCGCGGATTTCTCCTTCGACCAGCTATGTATACGCGACAGCCGCTCTAGCGGGCAGTGGTTTGGGGGAATTTGCCAGTTTGCGGGAATATATCAAAAAATACCGGCAAGACTTTATGGCGAAGACGCGGGAAATCACCGCGACGCGCCGTCGGCAGGCCGAGTCGATGGCCGACCGCGAGGAACAGCGGGAGATTATGGAGGCGCCGATCGATCCGGGGGATCTGCCACAATTTGTTCCGGGGCGCGCTGATCTATCCGCGGTGTTAGACGGTGGACAGGCCGATCTGTTGATCCTGATGGTGCTCAATGTGCTATTTTTTCTCGGCGCTTATCGGGGTTTCATGCGATACGATCTGATGCGATAGGATAGGCTGTGCTCTGGACGATGATCCGTAAGGAATGGTTGAGGAACCTATTAGAGCCGCGTTTTTTGCTCTGTGCGGCTTTGTGCATTTTTTTGGCGTTGGTCAGCGTGCTCGTATTGCGCGCCGACTTGGCGGCCAAACGGGCCGATTATAATAGCAATCGGGAGATTTACCGCCAGCAAGCCGAGGAATACGGTAGTTATCGCGATTTGCAGCGCCGGGGGATTCGCGTCGATCGGCCGCCGCAAGATTTTCAGGTACTTTTTCTCGGCACGGAAAAGACGATGGACCGCACGGCGGAAGTCACCGGGGATTTTATGCCCGGTTTTGCGGGCGACCTGAATATTAATCCAATGGTGTTGATGTTTCCGGTGGCCGATCTGCTTTTTATCGTCGGCGTGGTATTGAGCCTGTTGGCCTTCTTTATCTCCTACGACGCGGTCGCTGGAGAACGCGAAGAAGGCACGTTAATGTTGTTGCTGTCTTATTCGGTGCCGCGGGATACGGTAATCCTGGCCAAATGGATCGGCGGTTATTTGAGTCTGGCGTTGCCTTTTATCGTCTCCTTACTGGTCAGCGCCCTGTTGATCAGCCTGTCGAGCGAGATTCCCTTTGAGGGGCAGAACTGGCAGGCGTTTATGGTCACCGGCGCGGTGTCCCTGTTGTTGATTGCGGTGATGTTCTCCATCGGCTTATTGGTCTCGGTGCGGGCCAGGCGTTCGTCGTCGGCTATTTTGAGCCTGTTGGCGTTGTGGGTGCTCTTGGCGCTGGTATTGCCCAACGCCGGC
>DQLG01000091.1 GCA_015660315.1 Candidatus Latescibacterota bacterium | reverse complement strand
GGATTGGATGCGATCAGCTTTACCGGGGGGATCGGCGAGTATTCGGTTATAGTGCGCGAGGCGATTCTGCGCGACTTGGAGTTCTTGGGGGTTGAAGTGGATCCGGCCAAAAATGAAGCCGTGCAAGGCGAGGGGCATCTGCACACCGAGTCGAGCCGGGTACACATTCATGTCTTGCGCACCGACGAGGAGTTGGTGGTGGCGCGGCAGACGTGTGAATTTTTGGATGCTTGAAGTCTGAGGCGGATTCGATACATTCTGGGTATAGGAAAATCTTACGAATTGAAATATTTGCAGGAATAATTCACAAGTCATTTATTTGCAATATTATAGGACATTTATATAGCCTATCTCATTGTGTGCGATAGCATTTTACAGACAGCCAAAATGGCAGGTCAGTGGAGATTATGACCCATGTTTACAGAGATCAGCAACAAGTCCGGCGAAAAGCTGGACTATAGCTTTCATCCGGGTGCAGAGGGTACGCGGCAGATCGTGGTTATAGGCCATGGGGTCACGGGTAATAAGGACCGTCCCTTCGTTATGGCGCTTGCCGAGGGGTTGACTGCTGCCGGTAGACATGTGCTGCGTTTTTCCTTTGCGGGCAATGGTACTTCGGGCGGGCGCTTTGCCGACTCGACGATTTCCAAAGAGGTCGAAGATCTCGCGGCGGTGCTAGACGCCCTGGCCGATTATGAGATTTGTTATGTCGGCCACAGTATGGGCGGGGCCGTCGGTGTGTTGGCAACCAAGCGCGACGAGCGGATCAAGCTTTTGGTTTCCTTGACGGGCATGGTGCATACCCAGGCCTTTGCCATGCGCGAATTCGGCGAGGTCACGCCCGGTCAGGGGTGTATGTGGGACGAGCCGGATTGCCCACTTTCGCAGGCCTATATGGACGATATGGCGCAGATCGGTACCGTGGTCGAACAGGGGGCCGAGATCGGCGTACCTTGGTTGTTGGTGCACGGCACGGAGGACGATGTGGTGCCGATTGAGGATTCGCGCGATATCCTCGTCAAGGCCAGCGACAACGCCGAGCTTTTTATTATTGAAGGCGCCGACCATGTCTTCAGCGAACACGCCGACGCGATGGTCGAGAAGGTTACGTCCTGGGTCGGGAGTCAATGGCGTTAAGGGACCGCTTGCCCATTATCGGCGGATTCCTCCGCAGCGCCTAGAATACTACAGAGCACGCTTCAACTCCTGTTTTTAGTCTTTATTGGCGCGTATGCAAATCGTTTATTTTGCTGACTGTGCCATTTTTCACGAATCTAAGCTATGCAAAAGAAAACACCGAGCCGCCTGAGCGCGCTTCAGCAACGCACCTTGTTAGTGGTCGTGGGGCTAGGGGTTTTTATGGTCGCCGATACACTCTACCTGCTGGCCAATCGGCTCGCCGACGTGCTCGACCTTGGCTATTTCGCGGTCACCGATATTTCGTTGCCTAAATTTTACCAGGGTATGGTATTGTCGCATACGGGGATCGGTCTGGTATTAGTCGCGTTGGTGTCGACTTTTGTGGTGTGGCATTTGCCCGCGGTGTGGCGCAAGAGCCGCAAGCGCGCGATCTACACCGGCATCGTCACGGTGGTGCTGGGGTTGGTGTTGGCTGTCAGCGGGCTCTTTATCCTCAGTGCGGCGAGCAATCGCGGTAATGCGCTCGCCTATTGGGGGCATGTCGGCGCGGCGGCGCTAGTGCCGCTCTTTTATTTGCTGCATCGTCGCATATCACTGTGGAAACCTTCCGCGCTGAGTTATCGCGCGGTGCCGGGGGCGATCGCGGCGCTGCTGGGTTTGGCGATAGTGCTGCACGGATTGACCTACAGCGGTGAGCAATACACGCAGGCGGCCGAAGAGGCCTTTGCCGCCGGCAAGCAGACTGGGCCGGGGTCGCGGGAACGAGACGTGGCCGATTATGCGCTGGGCGGTTTTGTACCGGCCAATTTCGTACCGGCGCAAAGTCCATTTTTCCCGGCGGCGACGACGACGACGACCGGCGATTTTCTGCCTTCGCGGATTATTACCCGGGGCGATCTGTCGCGACCGGAGAAACTGGCTGGCGATATCGCCGAATACGGTTTTGTCGTTAACGAGCCGATCGGTTCAGAGACTTGCGCTCGCTGTCACCAGGCGGTCGTTGAGCAATGGTCGAAATCGGCGCACCGCTTCGCCTCGTTCAACAACCCCTTCTACGAGGCGTCGATCAACGATATGCGCCTCAACGCTACCGAGGGTAATCCGGAGGTCGACGCGCATATCGCCTACTACGAGGGCTTAGAGGGCGCGGAAGGCAGGGTCAAGTCGAAGTGGTGTTCGGGTTGCCACGACCCGGCGTTGATGCTGGCCGGCAAGATGAGCGGCGAGATCGATCGCACCACGCCGCAGGCCCAAGCGGGGCTGACCTGTCTGGGCTGCCACGCCATCGACAAGATCCACGGCCGGACCGGCAACGGCAACTACAATATCGCCGATGAGCAGGAGGACCCCTACCTCTTCGCCACGAGCAAGGCCGGCACTGGCCGTTTCCTGCACGACACGGCGCTGAAGGCGCGGCCGATCGTGCACAAGAAGCAGATGCTCAAACCCTTCTTTCGCACCTCCGAATTTTGCGCGACCTGCCACAAAGTCAGCCTCGACTCGCGCGTCAATAACTACCGTTGGCTGCGCGGGCAAAACGAATACGACCAATGGCACGATAGCGGCGTGGCGCTCAATGCCTCGAGGACATTCTACCTGCCCGGCTACAAGCGGGTCTGCCAGGATTGCCATATGCCGTTGGAAGAGGCGGTTGAGGGCGACGTTTCGGCCCGGGATGGTTTGGTCAAATCGCACCGCTTCTTGGCGGTCAATACGGCACTGCCGTATATCCGCGGCGACGAGAAGACGATTGCCCGCATCGAAGCCTTTATGCAGGACGAGAAACTCGGCGTCGATATCTTCGCGTTGCGCGCGGCCGGTGAGGCGCATTACGCGTTGGACAAGAGCCGGCCGGCGTTGGTGGCCGGCGGTGAATACGAATTTGATGTAGTGGTGCGCAATAAGGGGGTCGGGCACACCTTTCCCGGCGGCACTAACGATTCGAACGAGGGCTGGCTGGAGGTCTCGGTCGTCGGCGAGGATGGGGAGGCGTTGGTGCTCAGCGGTGCGGTGCAGGACGACGGGCATGTCGATCCGGCGGCACATTTCTACAAAGCGCTGATGGTTGACAATCAGGGCCGGGCGATCCACCAGCGCAACGCCCAGGATATCGTCACTGCGGTCTATGTGCGCACCATCGGCCCGGGCACGGCGGATATAGCCCACTACAGCTTCCGCGTGCCGGAGGATTCTCGCGACCAGCAGTTGACGCTCAGGGCGCGATTGTTGTGGCGCAAGTTCGACCGCGCCTATACCGAATTCGCTTTTAACAACAATCGCCAGGGTTTTGCTCGTTTCGACCAGGTACCGGAATTGCCGGTCACCGAGATTACCCGTGGCGAGGTCGCGTTGGCGGTGGGCGGAGCGTCCGTTTCGGGGGCCGCGTCCGAGGCCGATTGGATGCGTTTCAATGACTACGGTATTGGTTTGTTGTTGCAGGGCGATACGCAGGGCGCCGCGCGGGCTTTTGCCACAGTAGCGCGTTTGGTGCCGGAGCAGTTATACGGGTGCAGGAATCTGGCCAAGGTTGCGGTGCGCGACGGCAACCTCGAACAAGCGTATGAACATCTCGAACAGTGCGAAGAAATCGCGGCCGGCGATGCGCAGACGGCTTGGGTCTGGGGCGTGGTGCTGCAGGAAGATGGTCGCTACGAAGAGGCGGCGCTGGCTTATCGCCGGGTATTGCACGATTTCCCCGAGGATCGGGCCTCGTGGCGTAACTTGGGGCGAGTGCTCTATCTCGACGGTCGTTATGAAGAGGCGTTGACTGCGTTCGGCGAGGTGCTGGTCATTGATCCGGAGGACCGGGTGGCGCACTACCACCGGATGCTTTCATTGCGCGCCCTGGGGCGCGAGGACGAGGCGTTATTGGCCGAGCAGGCCTATCAATACTACCAGATCGATGAGTCGGCGCAGGAGTTAACCCGTCAATACCGGCTCGACCACCCCGAAGACAATCGGGAAGTGATCAAGATTCACGTGCACCCGCTGACAGGGAACGTAGATGAGGGGGCTTAAAGGGGATGGGGTTATGAGTGAGGCGAAGATTGCCGTCGTTGTGTGCGGGTCTTAGCGGCAGCACACCTTTGTGCCGAGTGGCTCTCACTGGGGCATGGGTGATTTCACTCGACAACTACTTTACGGGGACGACGGCGGCGCATGTTTAAGGCGTCGAGTATCGCGAGGGGTACAGCAAGCAAGTCGGGCGGCACGTCCCGGAGACGCCGGATTACATATACCATCGCGGCGCATATTCACGCGTCGAGATCAGTGTCACTGAGCCAGCTGTGGTCTGGGGTCTCAATGTCGCCGGAACCTTCGGCGTGTTGGAATTCTGGCGGGCGCGCGGCCGACAGCAGGCAAGTTATACCACTTTTCACGAAGGAACCGTTGCATTCGATGAAGTTTTTCTTGCGGATCACCCTATTGGCTTGTGTTGCTTTTTTTCAAGGCTGCGGACAACAAGAGACCGAGGCGCCGACGCCGACCTCCGAATATACCCGGCGCCCGACCGCTGACTATGCAGTCGGGCGTGGGCAAAGAGAGGCACCTGCCGTACGCTTCGTCGAGACGGCGGCGGCGGCTGGCATCGAGTTTAAGCACGACAACGGCGCTCGCGGTGACCGCTGGATGCCCGAGACGATGGGCAGTGGTTGCGCGCTCTTCGATTACGACGGAGATGGTGCGCTGGATGTGCTGTTGGTCAATAGCGGCGGTTGGCACGGTGGATCGTCGCCGAGCAGGCTCTATCGCAATCTCGGTGATGGTAATTTTGTCGATGTCAGCGATCCGGCTGGTTTCGACTTTACGGTCTACGGGATGGGCGCGACGGTCGCCGATTACGACGCCGACGGCGACGCGGATATCTATCTGACGACGCTGGGGCCAAACCTGTTGTTGCGCAATGACGAGGGTCATTTCGTCGATGTGGCCGAAGCGGCAGGTGTCGCGGGCCCGACCTGGAATGACGACGCCGGCAACCAGAATCCAGAGTGGTCGACGGGTGCGGCCTGGTTCGATGTGGACGGGGACGGCTGGTTGGACCTGTTGGCGACCAACTATGTGCGCTGGTCTCCCGGGACCGATATCTACACCTCGCTCGACGGCAAGGAAAAATCCTACGCCACGCCGCAACAATACCCGGGTTCAACGCCGAGACTCTACCGCAACTTAGGTGATGGCCGCTTCGAAGAAATCACCGAGGCGGCGGGTCTGCTGCTGCCTGGGGGTAAGTCGATGGGCGTGGCGATGACCGACTTCGAGGGCGATGGACTTGTCGACATAGTCGTGACCAACGACACCCAGCCCAATTTTCTCTTGCAAAATGTCGGCGCGGGCCGTTTTGAGGAACGAGGCCTGGCGGCTGGGATAGGTTACGACGAGACGGGCAGGGCAAAGGCGGGCATGGGCGTGGATATTGCGTCGGTCGAAAACGACGGCGTGCTCTCGATTGCTATCGGCAACTTTAGCCGCGAGGCGCTCTCGCTCTACCGCCAGGCGGCGGGCGGGGTCTTCGTCGACGCCGCGGGTAAGGCCCGTCTGGTGCAGTCGACGTTGCGGCCGTTGACCTTCGGACTGCGCTTCTTCGATTACGACCTCGATGGCTTGCAGGATTTGATCCTAGCCAACGGCCATATCGAACCGGGCATCAACTCGGTGCAGAAGGAGATCGACTATGCGCAGGCACCGCAGCTTTTTTGGAATGCGGGCGGTGGTCAGCTTTTGGACGCCTCCGAAAAGACCGGAGGGCTGTTTTTGCGACCGCTGGTCGCGCGCGGTCTCGCCGTCGGCGATCTCGATGCGGACGGTGACCTCGACGTGCTGATGAGCAGCAATAGTGGCTCGGCATATCTGTTGCGAAACGATGGGCCGACCGGCAATGCGGTTGCGCTCGACTTGACCGGCAGCGCGCCGAATCTAGACGCGATCGGCGCAGTGGTCAAAGCCACGGTCGGCGATCAGCTACAGACGCGGATGGTGCGCACTGGATCGTCCTATCTGAGCCATAGTTCGACGACGCTGACTTTTGGCTTGGGGAAGAGGGAGCGTATTGACCGGTTGCAGATTCGCTGGCCAGACGGCAGCCTGGAAGAATTACAATCCGTCGCAGTCGGCGCACGCTACGAGATCGTTCAGGGTAAGGGCATCGTCGGGAACAAGGCCTTTGTACGTTAGTTACATAAGGCGAACGATCCGCAATCGAAGCACTTGCACCGTGGCGTGGTGTGGGTGCTTTGTTATTTTATCTCTTGAGCGTAATGTCCCAATCTTTGCCGTCGAAAATTCATTCTTCCACTGCTGCAGCGGCATGTAAGTCCCACGAATCGCCCGGGGTGATCAGTTGAACGAGTCTTATGTATAGGGTCTTTTGTTTAATCGTATCGATGATCGCCCACTGCGCGGTCCTCGATGCGCAGGCCGTGTCTTTTCCTGACTCGACGCGCTCGTGCCCCGGTTGTGATCTACGTCGTGCGCGTCTATTCGCCGCCGAATTAGTCGGTGCTGACTTGCGCCGTGCCGACCTCTATTGGGCCAATCTAAAGCGCGCCGACTTGCGCGGTGCACTATTGGACAGTGCCGATTTGCGTGGTGCGCTTATGCACGAGGCGCGTCTTGACAGTGCGTCTTTGGTCGGTGCTGACTTGCGCGGCGCGGTGCTTTTGGATTTGGAATTGGCGGATGCGGATTTGCGCGGTGCGCGATTGGATAGCGCCGATTTACGCCGTGTACGGGCGCGCGGCGCGCATTGGCAGGGTGCTTCGTTGCGTGGCGTTTTTATGCACGAGGCCGATTTGACGGCAGGAATGCTGGCGCAGGCAGAGCTTGTCGGTGCGGATTTGCGCGGGGCGTTGCTTGACAGTGTGGATCTTCGCGGCGCGCGATTGGATAGTGTGAATTTGCGCGGTGCTTCACTTCGGGGTGCTGATTTGCACAGTGCAACTTTGCAACATGCCGTATTGGATAAAGCTAGTTTGCAAGGTGCGGAGTTGGTGGACGCCGACTTGCTTGCAGCTAGTTTGCAGGGCGCTGATTTGCGCGGTGCAAACCTTGATCGGGCCGTGTTGCGACTCGCGGATTTAGGCCATGTTAACCTTCGTGGTGCACAATTGCCGACGGCGGATCTGCGCGG
>DQLG01000786.1 GCA_015660315.1 Candidatus Latescibacterota bacterium | reverse complement strand
GCTGGTCGGTCCCGTTGGTTGGGGCGTAGGCCTAAGGTGCGAGGTGTGGTCATGAATCCTGTTGATCACCCGCATGGCGGTGGCGAGGGCAAGTCTTCAGGGGGCCGCCATCCGGTTACTCCTTGGGGTAAGCCGACGAAAGGTTATAAGACGCGCAAGCGCAAAAATCAAAGCAATCAGTGGATTATACGCCGCCGCAACTCGAAGTAGTGAGGAATCATGGCAAGATCGGTTAAAAAAGGCCCTTTCATCGATGGGCATCTGGCGAAGAAAGTCGAACATCTCAATCGGACCGGAGATAAGCAAGTCGTCAAGACTTGGTCGCGTCGTTCGACGATCACGCCTGATTTCGTCGGTCATACGCTGGCCGTTTACAACGGAAATAAGTTTATCCCAGTTTATATTACCGAGAATATGGTTGGGCATAAGCTCGGTGAATTCGCTCCGACCCGCACATTTCGCGGGCATGGTGGGCGATTGACTGAGCGCGGAACGAGGATGCAATAACGATGGAAGCAAGGGCAATACTCAAACAAATTGGTGTCCCAGCGACCAAAGTGCGTCAGCTTATCGACTTGATTCGTGGGAAGTCTGTTGAGGAAGCGTTGACTATTCTCCGCTTTTCTCCCCGTCCCGTGGCAAAGCAGGTCGAAAAGACTTTGCGATCGGCTATCGCCAATGGAATCAATAAAGACGAAGAAAACCCGGTTGATGCAGAAGATCTTTACGTATCTAGTGTCTTCGCCGACGAAGGGCGCGATTTGAAGCGTGTCAGGCCTCGGGCACGCGGAGCAGCAGATCGGATTCGCAAGCGCCACTGCCATCTCACGGTCGTCGTTAGCGACGAGACCAAGTAAAGGGGAAATCTTGGGACAGAAAACACATCCATATGGCTTTAGGCTCGGCGTTATAAAGACTTGGCGTTCGAATTGGTTCGCCGAAAAGGATTTTGCCGAATTGCTGAAGGAAGACCTTATGCTTCGGCGCTATGTGCGCCAACGCTTGCAGAGAGCTGGTGTTTCGCAGATTAATATCGAACGCCAACCCAAGCGAGTTACCGTGGAAGTGCACACTGCTCGGCCCGGTATTGCAATTGGTCGCCGGGGCGCTGAGGTTGACAAACTACGCGACGAACTCAAGGCGCTCACCGGTAAGGATGTTTCGCTCAATATACAAGAGATTAAGAAGCCGGAACTTGACGCCCAGTTGGTTGCGGACGGCCTTGCACGCCAACTCGAACAGCGAGTTTCTTTCCGCCGGGCGATAAAGAAGTCTGTTGCCTCGACTATGCGGATGGGAGCCGAGGGTATTCGCATTGGCGTCGCTGGTCGTATTAATGGGTCTGAGATGGGGAGACGTGAACGGTCTGAGCCGGCTGGTCGGGTGCCCCTACACACACTGCGCGCTGATATCGACTACGCGATGGCTACGGCGTTTACCGCGTCTGGCACCGTAGGTGTAAAAGTGTGGATTTGCCACGGCGAAGTCGTAGCCGAAGATCAAGGGACCGCTCAGGCGGTCTAGATAATGAGGATCCTTACATCATGTTAATGCCCAAGAAGTCTAAGTGGAGGAAGCAATCTCGGGGCCGTATGCGGGGGCAGACCAAAGGAGGAGACTTGGTCTCCTTCGGAGAATATGGTCTCAAAGCGCTTGAGCCTTGCTGGATCACGAGTCGCCAGATTGAAGCTGTTCGCGTGGCGGTTAGCCGGGCAATGAGCCGTACCGGTAAAATGTGGATTCGCATCTTTCCAGATAAACCGATTACCAAGAAACCGGCCGAAACTCGTATGGGTAAAGGTAAGGGGGCTCCCGAAGGGTGGGTCGCTGTTGTCAAGCCCGGACGAGTTATGTTTGAAGTTGCTGGAGTTCCTGAGGATATGGCGCGCGAGGCGTTTCGCCGCGCTGGCCACAAGTTGCCCATCAAGACCAAAATCGTCAAGCGAGTTTCATAATTATGAAGGTAAGCGAACTCCGCGAAATGAACGCGGATGATGTCAAAAATAAATTAGAAGAGCTTCATGAAGAATCCTTCAACTTGCGCTTGCAACATGTCTCCGGCCAACTGACCAGCCCTATTCGGTTGCGGCAGGTGAGGCGTGACATTGCGAAGGTGCATACAGTGCTCAAAGAGCATGTCCTCGGGGTTCGCGCCCTGGCCGGTGGAGAATAGGTGAGGAATGGCTAAGCAGAAGACAGGAAGGCGTCAGGCAGAAGGTCGTGTACTCAAGGCCAATAATGTGCAGACGCGGATTATCGCGATTGAACAACGGGTTCCGCACCCTCTTTACGGTCGGGTCATTCGCCGGACGGCGAAGTTTGTCGCGCATGATGAAAAAGAAGAATCTCAGGTTGGTGATCTAGTGCGTATTGAGGAATGTCGGCCAATGAGCAAGACTAAGCGTTGGCGATTGGTTGAAATCCTTGAGCACCAAAACATCCAGGATTAGGATCAGGCATAGAAATGATTCATGAATACACGATAGTTAAGATGGCGGATAATGCTGGTGCACGGACCGCAAAGTGTATCCGGGTGCTCGGTGGCTCGCGTAAGCGCTATGCTGGGATTGGAGACCTAATTGTTGTAGCAGTTCATGGCGTTACGCCCGATGGACCGCTGGAAGAAGGACAGGTAGCCAGAGCCGTCGTTGTGAGGACAAAGAAAGAGTATCGTCGATCCGATGGATCTTATATCCGTTTCGATGATAATGCCGCAGTATTGGTCAACGATGATAAGGAGCCTACCGGCACTCGTATTTTTGGTCCGGTTGCCCGCGAGCTGCGTGAAAAGCAGTTTATGCGCATCGTTTCATTGGCTCCTGAGGTTGTTTAAGGAAGGTTGCAATGGATATTCGCAAGGGGGACTCAGTTCAGGTTATCAGCGGTAATGACAAGGGGCGGCGTTCAACCGTGCTCAATGTATTTAAAGATCGGGATCGTGTTATTGTCGAGGGGGTGAATATGCGTAAGCATCACACCCGCCCGACTTCGCGCGATCCTCAGGGGGGTATTATCGAACGCGAAACACCTATTCATATTTCTAACATCATGGTCGTTTGTCCTAAGACAGATCAACCGACCCGTATCAGCCACAAGCGGTTGGACAACGGCAAACACGTGC
>DQLG01000398.1 GCA_015660315.1 Candidatus Latescibacterota bacterium | reverse complement strand
GGGTCCGCGATCGCGCGCTTATCGATTTGCGGCTCGATCCGGAGGAGTGGCTATTGGGCCAGGGCACGCTCTATACCGATACCATCGAGTCCGGCGGCACCGAAAATGCAGCGCTGATCAAAACGCATCACAACCGCGTCGGGGTCATTGAAGAGCTCTTGGCTGAAGGCAAAGTCGTCGAGCCGTTGGACCAGCTCTACAAAGACGAGGCGCGCGAGTTGGGCGAAAAACTTGGTTTGCCGCATCATTTGGTCTGGCGGCACCCCTTTCCGGGGCCGGGTTTGGCCGTCAGGGCGTTGTGCAGCGACGGGAAAGCCGATATGGATGGCATGGCTTCGGTAGAGGCCGAGGCGGTGAAACTGGCCGCGAAATACGGTCTGACGCTTGCGGTGTTGCCTTTGCAGAGCGTCGGGGTACAGGGCGATTCGCGGACCTACGCGCATCCGGCGGTGGTGTCGGGAAAGAGTAACTGGAAGACCCTAGAGGCGCTATCTACTGAACTGACCAACAACTTCACTTCGATCAACCGGGTAATTTATTTATTGGGATCAGACGATCGGCCGGCGCAAAAGCTCAAGGCCGGTTATCTGACGCGCGATCGATTAGATTTATTGCGCGAGGTCGACGCGATCAATATGGAGGCTTTAGAGCGGCACGGGCTGATGCAAGAGGTGACGCAGATGCCGACGGTGTTGGTGCCGCTGTCGTCGGACGGGGTACAGGAGAGCGTGGTGCTCAGGCCGATATCGACCGACGATTTTATGACCGCGCGCTTTAGCCAATTGTCGCAGGAGTTTCTTGACGATGTACGTGAACGGATGCTGGCTGTCGAAGGGATCGAAGCGGTCTTTTACGATGTGACGCACAAACCGCCGGGCACGGTGGAATGGGAATGAGCTGAAGAGGTCCTCCGGTATCCGGGGGGCCTTTTTTCTTGGAGTAATATTATGGATAACTCGCCGCATATTTTTTTCATGGGTCCGCAATCGCTGCAGGACCGCTTTTGGACCGAGCAGGCTAAAACGCGTGCCGCCGAGCTTGGTTACGAGGTCCGGCTCAATACACTGCCGGGCAAGTTGCATGCCGGCGAATGGGTCGAGCAGCTGGTCGGGGTCGAGGCGCTGCTGACGACTTGGGGCTCGCCGCGTTTGGACGAGATGGTGCTTTTGCAAAACCAGACGCTGAAGATCGTCGGTCATGTCGGCGGGTCGGTGGCGGGCATCGTTTCGCAGGCGCTATATGAGCGGGGGGTGAAAGTCTGTACCGCCAATACATTGATGGCGCGGACGGTGGCCGAATGGAGCCTGATGATGACGATGGTCGGGCTCAGGCATCTGTTGTCGTATGCGCATTTTGGCGTGGGCGGGCAGGCACTCGATTGGCCGCGGCGCGAGGGTAATTTGCCACCCGACGAGGCAGTTATCGGCATCTGGGGTTATGGTGACGTGGCCAAGGCCTTTATCGAGTTACTGCGGCCGCTGCATCCGCAGGTGATCGCGGTGCACGATGATTTTCTGACCGATGAAATGGCAGAAGCCGAGGGATTGCAGAAGATCGGTCTTGACGAGTTATTCGCTACCGCCGATGTCATTCATTGCCAGACCGGGTTGACGACAGCTAATAAGGGCCGAGTCGGCGCGGCGCAATTGGCGGCGATCAAAGAAGGGGCGGTGTTGATCAACTGCGGCCGTGCGCCGCTGATCGACGAAGGCGCGCTTATCGCCGAACTGCAACGGCACCGTTTTACCGCAATTATGGACGTCTTCGAAGAAGAGCCGTTGCCGGAGGACCACCCCTTTCGTACGATGCGCAATGTGATTCTGACGCCGCACTGCGCCGGCAATGGCCGCGACGGCCGTTACTTGCGGCTGATGCTCGACGAGTTTGACCGCTTTTTTCGCGGCGCGGCGTTAGAGACGGAAGTTTCGCTGGAGCGTGCGCTGGCGATGACCGATTCTTCGTTATTGCGCAAGAGGTAGAAATCAAGGATATATCGCTTCGCGAGTAAGGTGTGGGTAAGTAGCATCGCTCGTACTCTACCCGTGAAGCGATATACAGATTGCGAGGTGGTTTAGATTATATCGAGCGCCTGTGGATCGATACTGGCACCTGCAGGACGGGTGCTACTGGGTCGATGCGGTAATTGATCGTAGGAGCTATAGGCGATATTCAGATAGGGTGTCTCGATTTTGCGGTGGTCTTCGTGGCGCGAGTTCATCGCCGCGTCGATAATGCCGGTGGTTAGCAGAGTGCGCTCGGGTGGATAGGGCGCTTTTTTTGTGCGGAAAAAATCCTGCACATTGCGGCAGAGATAGCCAAAATGCGCGAAGGGCCCTTCGTTTTGCAGATAAAATTCGACGCCCTGCACCTGGCCGTCGACACGAGCGGCATAGGAGAAATCGGAGACATAGCCCGATAGCATTAGGGTCGCGGTCTTTAAGCCATCGGCGTATTCGACTAAAAATACCGCCGGGTCTTTGACGTGGTCTTCCATCGGGCCCTCGGGTTTGTGCTGTATCGCGTCGCAGGCGGCGGTCGCCAACTCGGCGGACCACAGGCCCTCGTCGCGGGCCTGCCAGACGGCGTCGTCTTCCAAGCACTGTACCGAGACTACACCCGTTTCGCCGCCCTGTCTGCGCTCGACCATGCACTGCAAGGTCTCGAGTGCGTGGTAGCCATAGGCTTCGATGCCGCCATAACCGACGGAGAGCGCTTCTTCGACCTTTGTTTCTTTGTCGTATTCGACATAGGGGTTGCGCCAGCAAAGCGGTAAACTGGAGCCGGCCATCAATGGAATCTCGAGCTCTTGCGCCCGGTCCCACATCCACTGTGCATCGGCGAAGCTGTAGGCGAGGTGCTTGTCGTTGAAGACCGGCACCGAACGACCGCTCTCGCCGAAGACGCCGGCGATCTGCTCGAAAAAATAGCGGCGCGGATACATATGGCGGCCGCGCTCGTTCCAGGGATAGTCGCCGTGTTCGCCGACTAGCAACACCGCGTCGACATTGAGCTCGCTGGCCCCGGCGTGCAGTGCGCGGCGGATGCTCGGGTAGACGGGTACGTCATATTTTTCGGCGAGTCCGAGCCCGATATCGTTTTCGAGCGCGTGGTCGAGATAGATCGAGACGATGTCTATTTCGGGGGAGAGGAAGCCCTCGTCGGTGGACATGCCCTTGAGGAATTTGGTGACGATTACGTCGGCGTGGGACTTGGGATGGTAGATGGTGATGATGGCGGCAACGCGCAGGCGGTCTGACATGGGATGCAGCTCCTTTTTGCCGCATAAGAAAAGCAACTGCAGACGGCGTGTCCAGGCAGGTGCGGCTTATATGGAAAATTAGGCTTCAATTCGCACAAAAAAACGGATCTGCGAGCGAGTGCCGCAGACCCGTTTTTTGTGCTATTGTGTTGTTGTTTTAGCTGACCAGGGTATACT
The DNA here is from genome assembly GCA_015660315.1 of Candidatus Latescibacterota bacterium. GTDB lineage: Bacteria > Latescibacterota > UBA2968 > UBA8231 > UBA8231. The sequence continues at coordinate 55 of DQLG01000398.1, read as the reverse complement.
TCTTCTTGCCCCGCCGCATAATCAAGTATTTGCCGTGCAGGCCATCCTGGAGCCG
>DQLG01000298.1 GCA_015660315.1 Candidatus Latescibacterota bacterium | reverse complement strand
TTCCATCGTTCCTTCCTCTTCTATCACCTAATCGATTCTGTCGACTTGCCAAAAATAACGCGCCTCGGCGGTCCCTTAACCCGATGCGACAAACCATAGATTAGTGATACTTCATAAGGCCTTCTATCGCCACGGCAACTTCATCGGCAACCGCCGTGGGCACCCGCGGATTGAATGGGCCACCTTCGCCGCCCGCCACATCGTCAAAGCCCCCCAGATGCATCGCCTCGACTACAGCCGAATAGTTGTACATCCGGCCATTGCGAAAACGAATCTCCTCAAAAGCCGCGATCTCATCTTCGACCCGCTGCGATGCCTCAAAGTCTCCGCGACGCTGCGCGTTGTTGATCTCGTCAGACGCCCGCACAAAAGCGACATTGATGCCTGAAGTATGCCCCTTGCTCCCCCGGCGGGCAGGCCCTGTCGAGCGATCGCCCACACCCCAAATGACCAGTGCGGCCCCTTCCTTCACGCCGGATACAATCGGCTCGACATCATCGACCGTCGTGCCGATCTTAAGTACGACAAAATACTCGGATTCGTTCATCAGCCGCACAGCGGTATCGAGTTCAGCTTGATTGCGCAAATAATAGAGTAACTTGGCACCACACGAACGCCCCAACCTTTCGGCCATATCCATATAATAAGCAAAAATACCCTCGGCATTGACCACGCCCGTAAGCGGCATTACCAAGAAGACATCCGGCGGATACTCAAGCGCCGCTTCCCGCTCGATCAGGCGCTCGGCCTCGCCGATTGGATTGGGCGCGATCCCCGCCATCAACAACCCCTTCCCCCCCATCTGCTCACCAGTAAACCCCATCAACTGCACCTGGTCATCAGCGCTGATATGGTGGATCAGACTCGTTCCTGCAATGCCAATCACCCGGCGCCTACCGCCATCTAAGTGATTGTTTTCCATCAAATAATTAATATTCTTACCATGTGCATCATAATCGATCGCCCCTTGGCGAAAAGGGATCGCCGGTATCGAAGTAACCGAGTTCAGCGTATCGAGTAATCCGTCTTTCTCCAAGGCCATTTCAAACTCCAACTCGTTTAACATACATATATCTGAATCTAAAAATTATCTATTTTACCACTTGCACCAATCTACGCCCCTCAGCGCTCGGGCGCAAAGCGGCTCATATCGCGTCCCGGCACGCCCTCCGCAATCCATCGAGCGATAATCTGACCGGTAATCGGCCCCAATAAAACTCCATTCTTATAATGGCCAGATGCTACAAAAACCCGTGGGGACGCTTGCAGTGGTCCGATAAGCGGCCGCCCATTTTTGGGTTTGGGGCGCAAACCAGCCCGATGGCTCAAAAAGGGCAATACCCCGCCCAGGACTTCCTCCACCCGCGCACTAAAGTTGGCAACCGCGGCCGCCGTTGTCCGCAAATCGAAACCGACTTCTTCTACAGTAGCTCCCACGAGCGTCTCATCGCCGTCCGGGACTATATAATGCCCGTCAACATGGATTAGATGTTGCAGCGGGCATCCTGCAAATCGCGCATGTTGGCCCCTCACCGGACGCACGGTGACCTGGGCTCCCAACTGTCCAGCCAACTCTCCCGACCAAGCCCCGGCGGCCAATACGGCAAAATCGGCACAGTGATTTCCCTGTTCCGTTGCGATCTCAACGCCTTCACCCCGTTGCGCAATCCGCACGACGCGATCACCGCAATAAGCCACGGCGCCACGGCGGACCGCCGACGCCCATAGTGCCGCCCCCAATTTCGACGGATCGACCCGATGATCACCGGGAAAATACAAGCCTCCCCAAACCTCTTGCGCCAGCGCCGGTTCCATCTCGCGCAAGGCCGGTCGATCGAGCCGGTCGACCGGACAACCCCGCTCCCGACTCGATGCCAATAATTCTTCGAGTCTCCACTCATCAGCAGAGTTGAGATAGAGTTCAATGCTGCCCAAGGGCCGCCAGCCGACATCCACGCCCATTTCCGCCGCCAGATCGGCGGCCAAGCGCGCATGTAACGCGTAACCATCGCGGAAGAGATGCGCATAAGAGCTGGTGCCGCCATTAAAACGGGTGAGTACGCCAAGAGAAGCGCGGCTAGTCGGCGAGGGGTCTTTTGTACTATCGAGCAAGACGACCTCGATGTCCTGTCGACTGAGAAAATAAGCGACCGAACGCCCGACAATACCGGCGCCCACCACCAGGACCCGCGTCCCGGAAGAAGCCATCTACCGACCGATGATAGGCGGTAGGTTGGTCACTGGGCAGGCACGGGGTCCGCGAATATCATAGCCCATATCGGCGAGCACGCAGTTGATCTGAGACTCCAGACTGAGCAAATACTCCTGCTCTTCAGCGCTCGAAGACGCGCGCGGCGGCCCCACATCAAAACCCCGGGCCGCGATACCGGTCTTAAAACCCTCGGGGAAATTGACCCCTAAGAGCATCAAATTGATCAAGTCGAGAATGCGATACTGCAAAGTCCGAGCTCTCTCGATATCGCCGCTACGAGCTTTCTCGTATAATTCGACGATCACTTCCGGAATGATACCCGAGGTCGCGATAGTGCCGCCGCTCGCGCCCATCATCACCGAGGGCAGTAGAATTTCCTCGCAACCAACCAATACCACATAATCGGGACGCACGGCGCGCAGGCGATGCATGGTGTTGATCAACCGGGGTTGGTCGCGGCTCGAATCTTTGGTACCGAAAATTCGTTCGTACGGCAGCAAGCGCTCCATCAATTCCAGCGAAATTTCCTGAGTAAATTGTGGAATATTATAAAGCAGAATATCGAGCGGCGATTCTTGCGCAATCTCGGCGAAATACTCGAAAAGACTTTCGTCGGAAATTTTGTAATAATAGGGTGGCACCAACGAAATGGCGTCGACACTACCAATCGAGGCGTAAAATTCGGCCATCTTCAATACGTCGCGCAGATTGGCTTCGCTGGCCCCTGCCAACACCGGGACCCGCCCCTGATTTACCTCACTGACCAACCGTACTACGTCCTGGCGCTCCTCCAACGACAAGCGCACGAACTCACCGGTGCTGCCATTCGGATAGAGCCCCTGAATCCCCGATTCGATCAGCCAGTTGATATAGCGTTCCATCTCAGGGTAATTGATTTTACCCTGGCTATCGAAGATGACGATATTCGGACAGAAAATACCCGTAAAGGCCTTGCGGCCGCCCGAGCTTACAGCCGGGGCAGGTGCCTTTTTACGAGGCTCTAAAGGTGATTGCGGCGCTTGTTTTCCGGCTTCGCGGCGAATGACCTCGACCCCTTGGTCGCGCAGAAAATCCTGTGCCGAAGGCGTCAACTTGGCCCTCGGACAAATCTCGACCTGCCGTTCCCCCGCAAGTCTCCCTTCCAGCGTCTGGGCGGTTATTACCGAATCGTCGATGCGAATCATTTCTATACCCTCAATTTCCTAAGCTGGACTATTCCGGCTAAACATGCGGCAAACAGCCTTCCACACCACCGTATAGTTGCGGAATCACGCAGGCAGACACCAACTCGCCATGCTTAACGGCCTCTTGCCGCCCCGCGTCGATAGCCACCCGTACCGCGCCGACATCGCCGCGGATTATGGTGGCCGTTAAATAATAGCCGACCTTATAAGAGCCTTCGTATTCGACATTAGCGGATTTGAGCATTTGATCGACCGCCCTAACCAAGGCCACCGTACTACGCGTTTCAAGAAGTCCCATAGCCCTTCGCGAGCCACCCTGCCTAGCCCCCTCGACCACCCCGGCAAAACAGGCGACCAACTCTGGATCGGGACGGGAAACCACCGCTGAAGCGTCGAGATGATCGGCCACTGCAACCGATGCGACACCGGCTGCGACCGCCGCTTGCACGTCATCGAGATGGCCCGTGGC
>DQLG01000781.1 GCA_015660315.1 Candidatus Latescibacterota bacterium | reverse complement strand
TTGCATTTTGTCCCAGATCGCGTAGTGCTGGGTTTTGTCATGAATGATGTAGTTAGCCCGGGCGAACAAGACAATCGCCATGGAGGTAGTGGTTTATTCTGGGGATTAACCCAGAATGATAACGCTCTGCTTGGTTATTTTTCTAACGAAACAGGTTGGGGACGCACACTGCAAAAGATACGACAAAAACAGCACGAGCAGATGAATAAACAGGAAGTAGATTTTAGCCAGAGCGCATTTTTTACAACGTCGCTATCTGACTCGCCGTTTAGCGATATGTGGCAGAAGTCATTAGAGCAGATCCTACAAATACAGGCGTTGTGTCTTTCGCATCGTATTCCATTTACTCTGGTTGTTTTTCCAGAAACTTTCCAGCTCTTCCGCCCCGAACGCCAACAACCCCAGAAGATCTTGCACGACTTTGCCGAGAAGCACAGTGTGGAAATGATTGATCTAACGTTGACTTTTGAGCAACTATTATCTCCCTATCAAAAGTCGTGTTTCTTCTTACGGCCCACCAGTAGATTTGCGAACTTTTCAAGATATGGCGGATGTGATGGCGACAGTATTCTTTTTGGACGATGTGCATCTATCTGCTGAAGGGCACAGGGTGATTGGCATTTCGCTGGCTAAAATGTTCGGAGAAATGGGATTAGGCCCAGATTCTGCAGTGCTGATGCCTATTCTACAGCAGGCTGCCGCGATGAAGTTGGAGCCAATCGTTGTTATTCCGAAAAACTTAGAGTTAGTATGGCGACGAGGGAAGGCATTAGTTGAGATGGGATACGATGAGTCGGCGTGTGAGTTATATGAAGCTTCCCTTGAACGGTTTACGAGCAACGCATCGGAAATTAGAACAAAGCTACAGCAAGAAAAGTGTTATAGCTCTCCGTAGCATTGACAACACTCTATGTGCCAATCTCTCTAAGGGTTCATCGGCGGCGACATAGTTAACGCAGAGGCCCACCCCAATAGCGCTAGTCGCGCAGGTCAAAAAGGCTTCATCCTGGAAAAGCCAGAGCTATATGAGCTTTCTGCGGATCCGGGCAAAAAAAATCTTGCAAGACAATATCCGGACCGTGTCCACAAGATGCTCCGCGATCTATAAACTTGGCTTGAACGTGTTGAGGCAGACCGAAAGTCTATAGACGACCGCCTCCACTCCAGGTTTTGACAATATCCTAGATACGTCGGCTACCCCCCTACTTCACCAGCGTCATCCGCCTGACCTGCAGCGACTCGCCCACCTTTACCCGGTAGAAGTAAATCCCCGAACCGACCTGGCGACCGGACGCGTCGTCGCCTTCCCACACCGCGCGGTGATACCCCGGTTGCACTGATTCCTGTAAGAGCACTTTCACTCGCTGGCCGATCGCGTTAAAAATTTCTACCGAAGTCGGCACTGCGCTCGCACCGAAGGCCGGCACGGAAAAGGGGATCGTCGTCGACGGGTTAAACGGGTTGGGGTAATTTTGCGATAGCGCGAAATCGTCGGGCACCGCCAATAGACTCGGGTCGCGCAAAAACTCCAACCGCGCCGACTCGTAGGCCGAGCTGATCAACCGCCCGTCTTGCAATCTCAACGACTCGGGGAAACCGTCCTGGTGCAGACGCACCTTCACTCGCAATAGCTCACCGTCTCCCGCCGCCGACCAGACCTTGCCATAACGCGCCCCGGCCACCTTGATCAAGCCCTCATCTTCGTACAAACGCTGGAACGCCCCTTGCGGGTTACCGGCGAAGACTGCGCCTAACTCTACTTCGCCGACCACGCTCATATCAAAGGGATCGTAGCTGAATTCCATCTCATAACCGGCCAGATCACCCAAGCCGCGCGCCATAAAGACTAGCTCGACCTCCTGGCCTGCGCGCCACTCGCCCGCGAAATCTGGTGCAATCACTTCCAGTGCCGAGCCGGCGTTTGACTTTGCCACGGCCCGCTTGTAGACCGGCGGTGCACCGAAACCGGTGCTATTGCTGATATTAGAAGTCGCCATCGACAAATCCTCGACCCCCACGCGGCCGTCATTGGTCACATCGGCCTGCGCGAAGTTGGCAAAAGCCGTATTGGTGCCCCAAGCCGCATCAATGGCATTGACGTCGTCCTCGTCTATCTCGTTGTCACCGGTCGCGTCGCCGCCCTTGAGCAGGCGGCCATCCTGTTCGAGCAGAAAAGACTTGTCGCCGCGTATGTCGGATGAGAAAAATCCCGTACTGGCGCTCAGCATAATCGTTTCGCCGCTGCGTACCGCCAATGTGTCGGTGCGCCCGCTCAGGTGGCTGGAGTCCTTTACGGTCAGCACATAACGACCAGCCGGAATGCTCGTCAACGTCAATCCCCCCGAGCTAGTCGTCAAGACTTCGACCGTATCCGTCGTCGAGGCCTGCGTGTCGTTCGCGCCGATAAAGGTCGCATCCGTGATATCGATGGTACTGCCCGGCAGCCGCAAATGAATGTCGAGCAAGGTGCTGTGGTCGCCGCTACCCTGCGTGCGCCCTTCTAAAAGCACGGTAGCCAAAATCCGTCCCCTGGCCACCGATTGCACCTTGGCATTTTGCACCGAGAGTCCCGTGCTCTGCTTTAGCGCGTTCGACGAACCGGTGACGCTCAACGCCGCTTCCGATGCGTCAAAGACTATATTTTGGACGCCGCTGAACCCGCTCTGTACCGCGACCTGGAACGAAGCCAGTCGTTTCTGGTCGCCACCGGAACCGACGATCTCGCCGCCGGTCTTATTTTTGGTGAAACGCACCTTGGTGCCCGAGCTGGTATTCTCAACAATGGTGCCGCCGCTGAATATCTCGCCAAAATCAGTAAAAGGGCTGCCTGAATTGATCACCGAAAAACTACTCGAACCCAGATCGATAATTGCGCTGATCGATTCGACCGACTGGTTATTCGACTGCACTAGGATTTCGAAAGTCAACGTATCCCCTGATGAGGCCAATAATTTATTCGGGCTCAACGACAAGAGTGGCGTCGAACCGGTTCCCGTGCCGACGACCAACTCATTAGAGGACTTGCTCACGCGCCCGAGCATATTGTCCGAAAACGTCGCGTCAGCGCTGATGCCGGCATATACCACATAGGTCCCCACAGGCATCGTGAAGGTGCTGGTTTTGGTGTCCCAATTCAGCGAGTCGCCACCGCTTTCGCGCAACGCGCTGATCGTGCCCGAGGCCGTGCCGTCGCTGCTATTGAGAATAAACGCGTCGCCACCGCCATTTTCGACATCGGCTTCCAGGCTCTGCAATGTAGTATAATTGCTATTGGCGGCCGCGTAGAGCCGGACATATGCGTCGTCAGTACCCGAGGCATCGTCGACCATGTAGTCGTCCCACTCAAAGCGCAAGATATCGCCCTGGCTGACACCCGGTAACCGCGTATTGAGCTGAATGAAAGGATTGTGGGTAATCGTCAGCGAACCACCGCGCACCACATTGGTATTGCCCGATCCATCGGTCGTCACCGCGTAGAGCCAGACCTGGCGGTCGCTTTTGGGTACCGCGTTGGGTGGGTTGCGCAAATCCCAAACATACATATCGGCTTTGCCGTCGCTATCTTCTGTCAGCCCGCTGATGATCAGCTTGGTATCGGCGTCACCGGTCAAAGAGGTCGAGGAAGCCCCCGCCTCAGTCGAATGGTCTATCGTCGAGGGATTGTCAGTGGTGAAATACAGCACGACGCTCGCGTCATGGTCTAGGTCCTTGTCGCCCGGCCCTTTTTGCCACTGGATCGTATAGACCGGCTGCGACCCGGAATCAATGCTGCGCTGGGTATCCTTGGCCGGATCGTAGAAGCTGAAAGCCGGCGAGTGTTTGACCACCAGCGCCGTACTGCTATTGGCAACGCTGACGCTAATCGAATCGGTAGCCACCGCGTAGAGGTAGTAGTTGCCTTCGGCCACCAGCGGCGAACTGACGTCCCAGGAAAATTCCTTGTCGCGGGTGCTCATCGTCGTCGCGTCGGTGATCATCGTGCCCCGGGTCCCGGCCAGGCTTTTGCCTAGGACGAATTTCTGTCGCGGATAATTGCCCGTCGCCGAAACCGTGGTGATGCCGCTGACTGAGGCGTAGAATAGCTGCACCCGCGCTTCGCTGTCGTGGTCGACGACGCTAAAATCGAGGTCGTAAGGGCTGGCCTTGATCCCCGTGCGCACCCCGGTGTCGACGGTGTCGGCGACAATCGGGTCGATCTGTTGGATCACCGGACCGTGGACCAAGCTCAGTGCACCGGAGCTAACGGCGAAAACCGGTGAATTTTTCTGGTCGTCACCAACCACATAAATATAATAACTGCCGCTGGGCACCCGTAGGATCGAAGCGAAAAGTGAGCTTTTGAGCGCCGTCGGCGGGTCGTCCCAGGTATAGGTCTGGTTGGCCCCTTCGGTCAGATCATTAGTCCCCGACGAGTTGACCGTGCTAACATCATTTTCATCTACGATCAAAGTGCCGAAGATGCGAATATCCTGTACGGTCTTCAGGCCATTGGTCGGATAGGCATAGAGCGCCAGCTTGAGATTGCCGCCCAGACTGTCGTCGCCGTCCTCAACGCTGTACTCAATAGAAAAAGAAGTATTGGCCAGGTCACTGACACCGTCGGGCTGAGCCACTGAAACCGTCGGTGCAGAATTGGCAGTGACGATATTGATGTCGGCACCGAGTAAAAAGTAGCTGCCGGCCACCACGAAAGACCCACTTGGGTCCGCGCCCACCGTCACCGTGCGGGCGGCCAGACCGGTCCCGGCGGCGCTGGCGGTTGAATTCGTCACGGCTTGCAAATTCGTCGATGAATCGCTGCCAAGCACATTGAGCTTGACGAGCAGGCCGATTTTGTCATCGTCATCGCCCCACTCGTTCAGCGAGGAGGTATCCTCGTCGAACAGCCCCTCGTAGAATTTATCGTCGTCGGCCAGGCTACTGCCGACGGTCTCCCAATCCCCGGCCAGAAAGCCATCCGCAGTACTGGCCTGCGCGCCAAGCCCCGTGCCGCTACGCGGGTCGGCAGCATGTACGTAGATCGGGTTGTCGGCCAGTGTTGCAGATATATTCTGGGCGTTGATCGGCGTATAGGACAGCGTGTATTGATAAGCCCCGACCGGGATCGAGTCATCCTCATAAGTAGAAGTCTGGCCCAGCACTTTGCAGTAGGAGTGATGATTGACATCGGACACCGCGTTGATACCGAAACCCTCGCCGGTGCCCCCCGCAAAGGCCAGATAGATATTACTCTCGTCCGGATGCTGTGCCAGCGCAGGGCTCAACAGATAGATATCAGTGGTCGCAATACCGTCCTCGGTGCCCGTGCCGTCCGAATCGTCGTCGGCGACCTTTTCGGGTAAAGTCCAACTGGTGCCGTTATACCGCGCGTAATAGATGTCGTGCTCACCCGCCGATGCCGTGGCGTTGGCGCCGACGAACGAAAAACCGGCGCTGAAGGCGATATGCAGATCACCACGGTCGTCCTGGCGATCGTCAACCACCGCGGCAACGCGTTCGGTGATCGTCCAATCTAGCTCGGCGTTATAGGCGGTGCCGTCGGCAAAAAGTGCCGGCGAAGCCGTCTTCCAGATCGACGCGGCCGTGCCCCAAGTCGCGTTGACCCCCACCACCCCGGAGTCAGAGTAGGTATTGAACCAAACCCCTTCTAACGGAGTTCCGTTGGCGAACTTAAACACCGAATAGACCTGGTCCGGTAGGCGCTTGCGGTCGACAACCACCGCTGGAAAATAGAAATGTGCTGCTTCCTCAACGCCATTGTTGACCTCGTCATCGAAGGTAGCGATGGCCGATCCGTCGGCAGCCTGGCTCCACCCCGCCGTACTCACGTCGAGCCAAGTATTATCGGTGGCCAAGCGCTTGTGCTCAATCCGGTCGTCGGTATCGTTGAAATAGACCAAGTGCAACGCGTCGCCGTCGCCGACCGCCAAATCTTGCCCGGTAGCCCGATCGGCGTCAATCGTCAACCTAATGCCCCCTGTGCCCGCGGCGCCCGACTCGCCGATCGGCAGAATCGAGAAAGGCGAGGTGAAGGAATTGACCTTGGCCAGCATGATATCGTCGCCGCCCGTACTCGCGCTCGACCCGCGCACATAGCTGACAAAAATATTGTCGCGGTCGTCGACGACCATGCGCGGAAAAGCGCTATTGCGGCCTTCCACCGCGCCGGTCACCTTGGTGTCGTTGACCTGAACCGGCGTCTGCCAAGTGCCGCCGCCGTCGGTCGAATAAGCCAAGTAGATGTTTTTCTGGCGCTCGTGGTCAGCGGTCGAGACAAAACTGTAGACAATGCGTGGCTGCCCGCCACTGTCGACCTCGAGATCGAGCGTCGAGAAGGAGGTGCCGGTGCCGGCGACATTGGTCGAAAGCAGGTGTTAGGTAATATTGCCGGTGGCGGCCACCGCCGTGTCGAACGTTCCGCCGCCGTCGAAACTGCGCGCGTACATAACGCGGTAAAGCGGCGTCGACCCACCTGTATAGGTCACTGACGGGCCCGTCGTCGCCGTGGTCTGTTCGATCCACGCCATGTGAATAGCCGGATGCGTGGCGGAACTGGTGAAACCCGGCGCCGGAGTGTTGTCGTTGACGCCAAAGGGCACCACATCGACCATCGCGATATCCACTTGCATGCCATCGGTGTCGGTCGAACCGATCTGGTCGCTCTTTTCGACGCTGTGGAAGTGGCCAACGACCGGATACTCATACGTTGCCGCCTGGTCTAAATCGACGCGCAAGCTAACCTGGTTGCCGACGACGAAGTCGGCCTTAGTCGTGCTGTCCTGGGGCGAGAAACCCACCGGAGTCTTATTCTCGAAGACCGGCTTGGCCGCTTGCACCGCGCCGGCCGCTACCAGCGCCAATAGGAGATGTAATAACCCGCGGCGCATCACTTGACCAGCGTCATTTTCCGGGTCTGGCGAAACTGACCGCTTTCAAGCAGGTAGAAATACACCCCTGCTCCGGCCTGATGACCCTCGTCGTTGCGGCCATCCCACGCCAAGCGGTGATACCCGGCTTCAATCTGACTGTTCAACAGGGTGCGCACCCGCTGGCCCAGAACATTGAAGACCGAGAGCCGCACCTCGGCCCTGCTCGGCAGAGCGAAGGGGATACTGGTAGTGGGGTTAAAAGGGTTGGGAAAGTTCTGTTCCAGATCGGGCCTGATCGGCAATAGCGCCTGCGCCAAACTGCCCTGCCAGCGCAGATCCTCGCGTGCATAGGTCGAACTCAACAACACGCCCTCACCCGTCCGCACCGACTGCAACGCGTCCTCGCGCAGAATCTCGAAACGCAACCTCGCCAGTGCCCCACTACCCGCCGCCGCCCACTGCTTGCCATAACGCGCGCCGATCACCTCGATCTTGCCCTCGGCGTCGGTCCGGGTCTCAAAGACAGCACCCAACGGATTGGCGGCGAAAATGTCGCCCCCATTGGTCCCATCGGCGATTAGGCGCATCGCCTGCGGGTCGAAATGTAGGTCGAATTCATAACCGGCCAAATCATCGAGGTCGCGCACCTGCACTGCGAGTTCAATCTCCCGCCCCGCCCATAAAGGCTGTCGCACGTCAAACAGCGGAAGAATCTCAACCGCGGCGCCCTCATTGGCGTCGACCACCGCCCGTTTGTAGACCGGCGGCGCGCCGAACCCCCTGCTATTGCCGAAATTCGACGTCGTCGCGGTCAGATCGGAAGCCCCGACCTGGTTGTCGTTATTGAGATCGGCCTGGTGAAAGTTCGGCACAGTCGTCGTAGTGCCCCAAGCGGCAATGATAATATTGACATCGTCTTCGTTGATCTCGTTGTCTTCGCTGGCGTCGCCGGCGATCAGCCGCCTACCCGAGTTGGCCAGGGCCGAGGTCGGGTCGCCGCGCAAATCGGAACCCAATAGGGTCACCGCCACCGTCTGTCCATTGGTCACTGTAAAGGTGTCGGTGCGACCGCTGACGTGGCTGGTATCCTTGACTGTCAAGATATAACGCCCCGGCGGCACGCTACTCAAACTCAACGCCCCAGTGGTCAGAGCGGACTGGACCTCGACGGTGTCGCTGGTCGCGGTGACGCCGTCATTAGCGCTCTTGTAGATTGCGTCACTGATATCTATGGTGCTGCCCGGCTGACGCAAGTGCACGTCGAGGAAGGTCTGAAAATTATTATCGCCCAGAGTGCGGCCTTCAAGTTCAATCGTCGCGGTGACCGTCCCGCGGGCCACGCGAGTGAATGATGGATCGACCAGCGTCAGGCCCTCGCCGCTA